>JBDKUJ010000310.1:0-1866 GCA_039679665.1 Rectinema sp.
TAGTCATGCCGCGCTCGATTCCGAATCCGTCCGTCCCCACGAAAGCGAGACGGACATTGAAATCGTGGATCGCCCTCAGTGCCACAGGTCCGACCATCGACTCCGTTTCCCTGCGGAAAACGCCGCCTGTCATCGTGATGCTGAGGGACGGATTGAGTCGCGCATAGGAAAACACAAGGGTCGAATTGGTGACGACTTGCACGTCCCGCTTGCCGATGAGGTATTTTACGACCAGAGCGGTCGTGGTGCCCGCTTCGATCATGATGCAATCGCCGTCGCGGACCAGTTCGGCCGCCGCCTTCGCGATGCGGTTCTTTGCCTCGACATTGAGCCGCTGGCGGTCGAGGATATCGCGGTGGTATGCGGGATAGACGCCTCCCCGGCTGCGTCCGATGAAACCCTTGTCTTCGAGCGAGCGCAGGTCGGACCTGACGGTGACCTCGGACACGCCCAGTTCGAGGGCGAGCGCCGAAACCGACAGAGAACCCCTCTCCGACAGCAGGTCGAGAATGAGCTTTTCCCGTTCCACCAGTTCAGCGGTCATCGACTCCCTCTCTGAAATCGCCAGAATTCATACTCTTTTTCCGGTACCGTCTTTTTTTTATCTTTTGATATACTTTCGAAAAGCTTTCATATCTATTTCGAATAGTATAGTTCTTGCCGTGGCTTTGACAAGGGGGAATGAACCAATTTCAAAAGTCTTCCGACTTTTGAAAAAGTCTCGAATGACAGTATTTTAGCGGAAGTCTGCAACCGGATGCGTGAATGCGTGAATGCGTGAATGCGCGGCCGTCCGGATCCGCGGCCGTCCTGTCACCGCCCTGTGGCAACCCGGCATATGGCCTGTGCCACACGCAGGCCGTCGGCGGCCGAACTCACGATGCCGCCCGACCATCCCGACCCTTCGCCCGCGATGTACAGATTTTCGTAGCGCGAATACAGGAGTTCCGGATGTCGCAGCGCCTGTACCGGCGCGCTCGTCTTGCTTTCCAGCCCCAGTATCTGGCCCGAATCGTAGCCGTGGAGCTTCCCGCAAAAGTCCTTGAGTCCTTCCCGCAGCGGTGCGGCGAGGCCCGCCGGCAGCAACTCCCCGAAATCGGCCGGCGCCAACCCCAGGGAGTAGCTGGATGGCGAAAGCGTCCCGCCCGACGTACCGGCAAGGAAATCCCGCACGGTCATAGCCGGTGCGCGATAGCCGTCGGCGAAGGCGTAAAACTTGCGTTCCAGCGCGTCGAGCCAGTCGAGCGCCTGAAGCGCGTCCACTTCGCGCGCCAGGAAAGACTCCAGGTTGAGCCCCGCCACCACTGCCGCGTTTCCCCATCGCCCGGCGCGCGCATAGTCGCTTTTGCCGTTCACGATGTTGGTGCCTTCGTAGGTGGCGGCCGGCACGATCGTCCCGCCCGGGCACATGCAGAACGAGTATACGCCCGTACCGCCCGGCACTTGCGCGGTCAGGCGGTATTCGGCCGCCTTCACGCCGGGAATGGCATCCAGGCCCCATTGCGCACGGTTGATGAGCTTCTGTTCGTGTTCGGCGCGAAAGCCGATGGCGAAGTTTTTCGCCTTGAAGGGAACCTCCCTGCCCATGAGCATGCGGTAAGTTTCCATGGCCGAGTGTCCGCAGGCAAAGACAAGATAGTCGGCTTCCGGGACTCCTGCGGACGTGACTGCGGCGACGACCCTGTCGCCCTTCACCGCGATATCCTCGACCATCGTATCGAAGTGGAACTCGACGCCGAGGCCGGAAAGCGATTCGCGCATCCTGCGCGTGATTTCGAAGAGATTGTCGCTCCCCAGATGAGGATGGGTCATCCAGGAAATTTCGGGCGGCGCTCCGGCCGCGATAAAATCGGCGAAAATATAGTT
>JBDKUJ010000311.1:0-7831 GCA_039679665.1 Rectinema sp.
GGCGGCGCGGGCAGAGTGGGACGACATGAGTTCCCTCCGCGCCATCAGGATTCTTTTCGCCGAAGATACCATCGCCGATGCCGAACTCGCCATCGACGAAATCAGGAAAGCGAATATCGAGTTTTCCTATGTGATCGTCGAAACCGAGAAAAACTTCGTGAACGCGCTGGAAAACTTCCGTCCGGACATTGTGGTGTCGGATTACATGATGCCTTCGTTCACCGGCATGAGGGCTCTCAAGATAGTGCGCGAGAGGAAGCCGAACCACCCCTTCATCATCCTCACGGGATCGATGAACGAGGATACCGCGGTAGCCTGCATGAAGGCGGGTGCAAACGACTACGTCCTCAAGGATCATATGGCGCGCCTGCCTTTCGCCCTCATCGAAACGCTCTCGAAAAGCAGAGAAAAGGACGAGAAAGAATCGGCGCTCCGCTCGCTCGGCGAGAGCGAAGACCGTTACAAAGCCCTGTTCCACGACAATGCGGCCGTCATGCTCATATTCGACAGCATCGAACTTGCCATCGTCGACGCGAATCCCGCCGCCTGCACGTATTACGGCTGGCCCTATGACGAACTCGTCGGCAAGCGCATCGAAGCCATCAGCGCCAGACCGCTCGACGACATCAAGGCCGATCTCCAGAGGCTTGAAGTACGGGGAAGCAATCATTACGAAGGCAAGGACCTCCTGGCGAACGGGGAAATCCGCGATGTCGACGTCTATGCGGGCAAATTGCGTTCCTCCCAGCGATCCATGCACTACACCATCGTCCTCGACATCACCGACAGGAAAAAAGCCGAGAGCCTTCTGAAAAAACGAGCGCGCGAACTGGCGAAAAATCAGGAAGCCACCATTTCCAGCATGGCTATCCTTGCCGAATACCGCGACCGCGGAACCGGGGCACACATCCAGCGGACCAAAGAATACGTAAAGCTGCTTCTGGAAAAATCCGAACGTGCGGCATACCGCTCGCGTGAAGATTTCGACCTGATCTGGCAGTCGGCCGCCCTGCACGACATCGGCAAGATCGGCATTCCGGACAGCATTCTCCTGAAACCCGGCAAGCTGACTCCCGAAGAATTCGAACTCATGAAAACGCACACGACACTCGGAAGCGACGCGATAAGCAAAGCCGAGGCCATCCTCGGCGAAGGGAGCTTTCTCTCATATGCCCGTGAAATCGCCGAATTCCACCATGAGCGCTGGGACGGCACGGGTTATCCGCACGGTCTGAAAGGCGAGGAAATTCCCTTTGTCGCAAGAGTGATGGCGATCGCCGACGTCTACGATGCGCTGGTCACCGAACGCCCCTATAAACGCCCCATCATGCATGACGAGGCGGTCGCGGTGATGAAAACCGAAGCGGGAAGCCATTTCGACCCGGGGCTCGTCGAAATCTTCCTCAGGAACGAAAAAGCTTTCCTGTTTATTTCGAGCTTTTACCTGGATTGAAATGAGCGAAACGAACGACGATTCCGGAAGCGCCGCATCCCGGTCCGAAAGCGCACTGCGAAACGCCCGTTTCCGGGCCCTGGTACGCCAGGCGCCCGAAGCGCCGGGAGTCTATATCATGCGCGACGCCGAAGGCGTCATCATCTACGTCGGCAAGGCGAAAGTGCTCAGAAATCGCCTGCTCTCGTATTTTTCCGGGAAAAAGGACATCAAGACACGCCATCTGGTCGCCAAGGTCGAAAACATAGAGTGGGTGCTCGCCGGCAGCGAATACGACGCCCTCCTGATCGAAAACACTTTCATCAAGGAACATTCACCCCGTTACAATATCAGTCTCAAGGACGGAAAGACCTACCCCTCGATCCGGATCACCGCGGAGGAATATCCGCGCGTGTTCCGCACACGCCGGATCATCCGCGACGGCAGCGACTATTTTGGCCCCTTTCCCAGCGCCGAAACGATCGATGTCTACCTGGAACTCATAAAACGGCTGTTTCCGCTGCGCCGCTGCGCGACGATGCGAAAGCGCGAGCAGCCCTGCATGTATTACCACATCGGCCGATGCCCCGGTCCCTGCGCGGGCAAAATTTCCCGCGAAGCCTATCTCGAGCGCGTGGCGGAAATCCGGAAACTCCTCTCGGGCGACACGGACTCCCTCCTCGAGGACCTGAAGCGCCGCATGGCCTCCGCATCTGAAGAATTCCGCTTCGAAGAAGCCGCGCGCCTGCGCGATGCGGTTCAGGCGGTGGAGCAGTTCGTCGGGCATTCCAACGCCGTCGATTTCGACCCCGCCGCGCGCGACTATCTGGCCTGGGCATCGGACGGCGATCTTATTTCGTTCGTAGTGTTCCAGATGCGCGACGGCAAACTCTCGGGCCGCGACAGCTTCCGTTCCGAATTCCATTCGGGCGAGGACGAAGCCATACAGGGATTCCTCGTACGATATTACGGACCCGACAAAGCCCCCCCTCCGACCCTGTACCTCATGCGGCCCGTCGATGTGGGCGCGGTGGGGGATTACTTCGCGAAAGACTTGGGCCGGATCACCGAATTCGCCACACCTTCCGAAGCCAGACACGCGGCCTCCATGAACCTCGCCTTCCAGAATGCGCGCGAGGAACTGGCCAAGCGCAGACGCGAAATCGGCGATATCCCCGCCCTGCAGGATCTGCGCGACATCCTCGGTCTGTCCTCCCTTCCCGCGCGGATCGAAGGATTCGATATAGCCCAGCTCGGAGGAAAGAACACCGTCGCCTCGCTGGTCAGCTTCCGGAATGGCGTACCGGACAAGAAAAACTATCGCTATTTCAAGATCCGCAGTCTGGGGGGTGCGATAGACGATTTCGGCGCGATCAGGGAAGCCGTGGCTCGCCGCTATACACGCCTCGTGAACGAAGACGCCGAACTTCCCGACCTCATTCTCGTCGACGGCGGCTCGGGCCAGGTTTCCGCGGCCAAGGAAATCCTCGACGGCATGGGCCTCGATTGCGACCTGGCGGGACTCGCAAAGCGGAATGAGGAAATCTGGCTCCCGGATCGCGCCGAACCGGTAGCCCTGCCCAAAGACTCGCCGGCGCTCCGGGTGCTGGTGGCGGTGCGCGACGAAACACACCGTTTCGCCACAGGTCTGTCCCGGAAATTGCGGTCCGAAAGCCTGAAATTCGGAATCCTGGAAGAGGTCGAAGGAGTGGGGCCGACCCGCGCCAGGCGCCTCATGCGCGGATTCGGATCGCTCGACGGAATCGCGGCCGCCGATCCGGAAGACATCGCGCGCGTCGGGGGCATGGGGCTCGATATCGCGAAAGCCCTTAAAACGGCGCTTGCGTTGCAGAGGATTTCTTCCGTCGATATACTGGGCGGACAATAGCAGCGCAGGATCGGCGAGACCGATCCGGGATCAGCACAAGGAGCAGTACATGGACAAGTCCGCACTCGGGAAGATAGCCCTTTCGGTGCGCAGCCTGACGATCGACGCCATCCAGAAAGCCAATTCAGGCCATCCCGGCCTTCCGATGGGCGCGGCCGAACTCGGCGCCTGGCTCTATGGAGAGGAAATGAAATACGATCCATCCGACCCCGGATGGTTCGACCGGGATCGATTCGTGCTCTCCGCCGGGCACGGCTCGATGCTCCTGTATTCTCTCCTGCACATGTCGGGTTTCAAGGTCGGCATGGATGACATCAAACAGTTCCGCCAGGTCGGATCGATCTGCCCCGGCCATCCCGAACACGGTGTTACTCCGGGTGTGGATACTACGACAGGCCCGCTTGGCCAGGGTATCGCCAATGCGGTGGGCATGGCCATCGCCGAGCGCATGCTGGCGGCGCGCTTCAACACTCCCCAACACAGTATCGTCGATCACTACACATGGGTACTCTCGGGCGACGGTTGCCTCATGGAAGGCGTCGCTTCCGAAGCATGCTCGCTCGCCGGTCATCTCGGCCTCGGGAAGCTCATCCTGTTCTACGATTCCAATTCGATCACTATCGACGGCTCCACTTCCCTCGCCTTCACCGAAGACGTGGGCAAGCGGTTCGAAGCCTATGGCTGGCATGTCCAGCACGGCGATATGTACGATTTCGACGGAATCGCCGCGCTGGCGGCCGCCGCAAAAGCAGAAACATCCAAGCCCAGCCTGATCATCCTGAAAAGCGTGATCGGCAAGGGTTCGCCTTCCAAACAGGGAACCTCGGGAATCCACGGCTCTCCCCTGGGCGAAGAGGAAATCGCAAAAACCAAGGCGCTCCTCGGCATTCCCGCGAACGAAACCTTCTGGGTGGCGCCCGAAGTCTATGGATACTTCGCCGCCAGGCGGGTCAAGCTCGCTGCCGCGCACGCCTCATGGACGAAAAACCTGGAAGCCTGGAAAGCCGAAAACCCGGCTCTCGCGACCGAATTCGAACTGTGGCTCGCAGGCAGGCCCGAAGCGGAATTCGACATTCCCGCATTTGCAAAAGGCGATAAAATCGCGACGCGCAACGCGTCCGGAAAATGTCTCGCCGCCGCCGCGAAAGCCTGGACCAACCTCGTAGGCGGCTCTGCCGACCTGACCGGACCCAACGTAAGTGCTCTTCCCGCGGAGAGTTCCGGCGCATCCCAGCTTTTTTCCGCATCCAATCCGGCCGGCCGCTGGATCGCCTTCGGTGTCAGGGAACACGGCATGGCGGCCATCGCGAACGGCATAGCCCTTCACGGCGGACTCAAGCCGTATGTGGCGACCTTCCTGGTATTCGCCGACTACCTCCGTCCGTCGATCCGCCTTTCCGCCCTCATGAAACTGCCCGTCGTCTACATTCTCACCCACGACTCGATATTCATAGGCGAGGACGGCCCCACCCACCAGCCCGTCGAATCCCTTTCGGCCTTGCGCACCATCCCCGGACTCAAAGTCCTGAGGCCCGCCGATGCCGAAGAGACCGCCGTGGCCTGGCGCATCGCCATGGAAAGGACCGACGGTCCCACGGCGCTCATCATGAGCAGACAGAACCTGCCCGTGCTCGAAAAGGATGACCCGGAATGGCCCTGGACCATGGGACTCGGGGCGTATGTCGTGCGCAACACGCCAAGATCGCCCGATGTCACGGTAGTCGCCACCGGCTCCGAAGTTTCCATGGCGCTCAAGGCGGCCGATATCGCCGAAGCGCGCAAGCCCGGGCTTTCCGTACGCGTGGTATCGGCTCCCGACAGGGAAGCCTTCTATGCCGCGCCGCAACCCGTCGTCGAGGCCGTGCTTTCGCCGACCGCGCGAGTCATCGCCGTCGAAGCCGGCATCGCACGCGGCTGGGAGCGCATCGCCGAATCCGGCGACATCTTCTCGGTCGAGCGTTTCGGCGAATCCGGCCCCGGCGACGCCGTCGCCAAACATCTGGGATTCACGGCCGAAGCCCTGGCCGATCTTATCGCGAAATGATCCGTCCGGCCGGCGCCCGGTTTCGGCCGCCGGCGGGGCGCCATTCAACTTGACCGGAACCGCCCGCGTACAATCAGCGGATACAGGAAAGAGGAATGAGCGAAAAACCGACCGCCGCGTTCGACCCTCTGCTCCGCCTCGATCCACGGCGACGTGGAGCGCTCATACTCTTGCTGGTTTTATTTGTCGCGGGGGCGGTCATCTTCGGATTCGTACAGCGCAATAAAATCCTCGAGGATGCGCAGAACACGCTCGGTGCCGTGGCTGAACTCAAGGTGGGACAGATCCGCCATTGGCGGCTCGACCACTACAACGAAGCGCTCGAAACGATGTCCAACTCGTTTCTGGTCGGTCGCATCAAATTATGGATGGCGGAGCCCTCCGAAGAGCTCGAAAAGGCCAACCTGGAACGCCTCCGCGTGCTCGCCACGCATTACGGCTATTCGGAAACCATGATCGTCGATCCCGAAGCGCGGATACTGCTTTCGGACAAGGGCACGGAAATCCTCGACCTCCCGACGATCGAAGCGATGCGGATCGCGGAAGCTACGGGCAAACCGGCTTTCAGCGAACTCCATAACACCTCTCCCCGGGGACTTCCCGGGCTGGATATGGTCGTGCCTCTTCTTCTCGACTCCGGGCTCGGCGCCCAACATGCGTTCGCCTGCCTGGTTTTCAGGATCGATCCGCGCACCGATCTCTATCCCATGATCGAAAAATGGCCGACGCCAAGCAGCACCGCCGAAACCCTCCTCGTCAGACGGGAAGGCGAGAGTATCCTGTTCCTGAACAATCTCCGGCATTTCAAAGGTTCCATCCTGACCTTTTCCATTCCGATCGAACGCAGGGGAACCCCCGCAGTCGAAGCCGTCCTCGGCCATAACGGGTCGCTGATCGGCTCCGACTACCGGGGCAAGCGCGTATTGGCATTGACGCAGAAAGTGCCCGACACGCCCTGGTATATGGTCACCAAGATCGACATGGCCGAAGTTATGAAGCCATGGATGATCGTCTTTCTCCTGCTCGGCGTTCTCCTCGTGGGGCTCATTCTCGCAGTCATAGCCTTGACGCTCGCCATAGTGCAGAACAAGGCGATGCTGCATTACAGGACCCGTCTTTCGGCGGAAGCCGCCATGCGCAGCAGCGAAGCGAAATTCCTGGCGTTCATGGAACACATGCCTTCCCTCGTATTCATCAAAGACCAGGCAAATCATCTCATTTACGCCAATCCGCGCATGCGCGAAACCTTCCCGGTCGAGGGGTGGGACGGCAAGCATCCGAATGAACTCTTTCCGGCAGACTTGGCCGATCAGGTGCTGCACAGCGATGCCGAAGCCCTGGCCTGGGGACATGCCCGATTCGAGGAAGCGCGCATCGACAAGGCCGGAAGGCTGCGCTTTTTCGACAGCGAAAAATTCAGGATCGACAGAAACGGCGAAGGCCCCCTCATCGGCGCCGTCATGAGCGATATAACCGAACGCCGCGCCGCCGAACGGGGCCTTTCGGAACTCGGTGAAATATTCCGCCTGTTCCTGAAAAACAATCCCATCTATGTGTTCATCAAGGACGAATCGGGACGCGCCATCTTCCTGAGCGACAATTATGGGGAAATGCTCGGTTTCCCCGTCGAAGATGCGCTCGGCAAAACGATGGAAGAGCTTTTCCCTCCCGAAATGGCCAGGAAAATGCACGAAGACGACATGGATGTCCTGCACGGCGGCTTGCAGCAGGATATCATCGAATCGAAAGACGACAGGACTTTCAGCACGATCAAATTTCCCATTTCCATCCAGGGTGTTCCCAAGTACATAGCCGGCTACACGATCGACATCACCGACCGCGTGCGTTCGATGGAAGCCTTGAGCGCCCTGAACGAAACCCTGGAAGAGCGCGTCCGCGAACGCACGATCCAACTCGAAACCACCAACCAGGAGCTGGAATCCTTTGCCTATTCGGTATCCCACGACTTGAGGGCGCCCCTGCGGGCCATGAACGGTTTTACGAACGTTCTCCTGCAGCGCTTCGGGGACAGTTTCGACGAAGAGGGCAGGCATTATCTGGAGCGCATCAAGGAAGCGTCAAACCGGATGGGCAAACTGATCGCCGACCTGCTCGCCCTGTCGCGAGTCACCCGTACCGAGTTCAATCGGAGCGATGTGGACCTTTCCGCGCTGGCCGGAGAAATCGTATCCGAACTGCGCAAGAACGATCCCGACAGGAAAATCGAAGTCGTCATAGACCCGGACATGCGCGTCCGCGCGGACGCAGGCCTCATGCGCCCGCTCTTCGACAATCTTATCGGTAACGCCTGGAAGTTCACGTCCGGAACCGAAAATGCGCATATCCACATTGGTTCGGTCGTATCCGGCGGCCAGGACGGGCGGCTCCGGCGGGAATGGTTCATATCCGACAACGGAGCCGGATTCGACATGGCCTATGCGGGCAAGCTGTACACGCCTTTCCAGCG
>JBDKUJ010000312.1:0-2703 GCA_039679665.1 Rectinema sp.
CTCCCACGCATCCAGTATCGGCCGGGCGCCGGTGGGGCTTGACCGCAACCTGACCGTATAGGCATGCTCGCCCCATGATTTCGGGCAGATTCGCGTCCTCGGAAGCGGTATTCGAGTACTTTATGGGTTTCGTCAATGTCGAACGCGGGCAGGCGACGGAATTCAAGCTCGACCGGATGCGCGCTCTCGCATCGGCATTGGGCGACCCGCAGCTTGGCAGATTGACGGTCCATGTCGCGGGCTCAAAGGGAAAAGGCTCGGTTTCGACCATGATCGCGGGCATTCTCGAAGCTTCCGGGCTGCGTACCGGTCTTTATACATCGCCCCACCTCATGCACTGGAAGGAGCGGTTGACGCTCACGGTCGAGGAAATGCCCGAATCGACCATTCTGGAAGCCATGGACATGATCCTGCCCCTCGTCGAAGGCAAGGGACCGAGCGATTTTCCGGGAGGCGAAGCGCCTACCTTTTTCGAGTTGACGACGCTGCTCTCTTTCTGCGCATTCCGCCTTTCCGGCTGTCGCGCCCAGGTGATCGAAACCGGTCTGGGCGGCCGTCTGGATTCGACCAACATCGTCGACCCGGACATTTCGGTCATCACGCCCATCGAGCTTGAGCATACCCAATACCTCGGTGACACGATCGCCCTCATCGCCGGCGAAAAGGCCGGCATAATCAAACCCGGCAAACCGGTCTGCATATCCGCCCAGAAACCGGAAGCCGCGGAAGTTTTCGCAGAAACGGCGTCGCGTCGCGGTTGCGCGCTTTTCGCCGTTCCCGACTGCATTGCGATCGAAGATCTCGCAGTGAGCCCTGAAGGCACCCGCGCCCGTTTGCGCGCCTTGAGCGGCGCACCTGAATCGACGGCCCGTCTTTTGCGTGATGGAATGGACGTATCAAGTCCCATGATCGGGAAGGTACAGGCGTCCAACATGGCGCTCGCCGTCCTGGCCGCGTCGACACTGCTGCCGTCCCTGTCGCGGGAAGCGCTGCGCTCGGGTCTCGAAACGGCACGTCAGCCCGCCAGGTTCGAGCTGTTCCCGGGGCTCTTGGGGCTCCCGGGAGCCCCAGGGTTCCCGCCCGTGGTGCTGGACGGAGCGCATACGCCGGATTCGGTGCAACTGGCCGTGGACAGTTTCACAGCCCTGTTTCCGGGGCCGAAAGTGCTCCTTTTCGCCTGCGCGCAGGACAAAAAGCACGCCGACATGGCCGCGATCCTCGCGCCCCACTTCGATGCGACGATCGTGACGAAACCGGGTACATTCAAGCAGAGCGAGCCTGAAAAAGCGTTCGAAAGTTTCAGACGGCAGACACCGCACGCAAGGCTGGTTCCCGACACGGGAACCGCCATAAGGGAAGCGCTCGCCCTGGCGGAAGCACGGGGCGCCGCCCTCCTCGTGACCGGATCGTTTTATCTCTGCGCAGAGGCGCGGCCCTCGCTGGAGGCGCGGCCTTCGTGTCCCGGCGCTACAACGCGTACAGTAGGCTCTGGATCACGCCGATGATGGCTCCGAGAATGCCCCCGAGAACGGTGATCCAGTACAGCTCCTTGTCGACCACGCGTAGAATGATGCGCTCGGCTTCCAGCATATCCAGTGCGTTGATTTTGGTCACAACCATCGTGCCGATATCGATCGCCTCGATTATCCGCCCCGCCTGTCCCGAAACGAGAGCCACGGCGCGGGAAGCGAGTTCGGTCGAAAGAGCCTTGCGTTTTTCCTCAGTGAAGCCCAGGGTTTCGCCCACCGCCACTCCATGAAGTCCGTTCGAAAGCTCACCCCTGAAGAGCTCGATCATACCCGCAAAAAGAGCTTCACCCTTTCCTTCACCTGCGAAAGCTTTTGATATGCCTTCGGCGGCCTTGTCGGCCAGGGCCCGTACGAGATCTTCGGAACCGGCGGCGAGGTCTCCGATTCTGCGGTCGGCGAGGGCGCGCACTTTGGCTTCGGCGGCCAAGGCGGTCGCTTCACTCGAAGAGGCCAGCCCTTTCAAAGAAGCGGCAAGTGCGATTTTCAGACTTTCGCGCGAAATCAAAGCCTCAAGGCCTTTGGCGCCGGACCTTTCGCCGGTGATCTCCCAGCGGACGCCGTCCGCAGTGCTAGTGCCGGATGCAGCGCTGTTCGCGGCACTGTCCACAGTATTGCGGTCGGTGTTCGATGCGTTGCTGTTCGATGCGTCGCTGTCCGCGGCACGGGAAGCGAGAAACCGCGAACGGAATGCGGCTGAAACGCGGTCCGACATCCCCGGATCGCGAAGCAGCGACGATATGGTGCCCGAAAGGTCCGCGATGGTTTCGGGCATGGTCTTGGCGATGGCATCCTCGTAATTGGCTGCCGCGACAATGAGCCGCTGGACGGGACCGAGCCTGCCTACGGCTCTTTTGATGATTTCATTCGCCTTTTTCTCGAGATCCTTTTTCAGGCCGGGATCGGCGATAAAGTCCTCGAGAACGGGAATGGCGGCGGTATAGAGCGCCTTGGCGACAGGATCGATCAGAGGTTCCAGCGCCGCCGCAGGAATCAGGGGCGCCGACCGCGGTCCCTGCGCATGCGATCCCTGCGCGGAACTGTCGTACCATGCGTCGACGATCCGGTCGAGGCGTTCCGTCGTCTCCGTTAGTCCGGCTCCTTCCGAAATCCTGATCGCCATGGCGCGCGCGGCGGGCGGATCGAGGACGTCGCCCAGACGCATGTCGAAAACGCG
>JBDKUJ010000313.1:0-5081 GCA_039679665.1 Rectinema sp.
TTGACCATTCGGACAATCTGATATATAAGTATCTCGCCCGCCGAAGCCGCGTTCGCGGCACCGGCCTCAGCCGAAACACGAGGAACCGCCCAAATGGATTTACAACTCCAGGAATTGCTCGACAGGATCAAGACCGAAGGTGTCGACGCCGCGAAGACCGAAGCGGCAACAATCATCGAGGATGCCGGTCGCAAAGCAGCCGCAATGATCGCGGAAGCCGAGCGCAAGGTCGCCGGAACGGAAGCGGATTCCGCCGCGCGCATCGCGTCTATGGAAAGCGCCTCCTTATCCGCGCTCACACAGGCGTCGCGTGATGCGCTGATCGCTCTGCGGGCTAAAGTGCAGTCCTTTCTTGATCAGGCGGTCCGTTCCGACGCAGTGGAAGCCTTTTCGGCCGCGACTGTGGCGTCTCTGCTGCCGGTCATGCTCGCAAAGGCGGCCGAAACGGGCTCGGACGATCTCGAAGTTCTCCTCGATCCGGAGACGCTCAAAAAGCTCGATGCATCGTTGGCAAAAAGGCTGGCGCTCGAACTGGGGAAGGGCGTCGAACTGAAACCTTTTGACGGCATCGATGCGGGATTCCGAATCTCGGCCGTCAATGGTTCCGTTCAATACGACTATTCCGCCGAATCTGCGGCCGCCATCATCGCTTCGCGGGTCAATTCCCGGCTCGCCGAATGCGTCCGGAACGCAGTGGGCCTCGGCGCTGACGCGAATGTCCGCACTGCTGCGAACGTCCG
Organism: Rectinema sp.; assembly: GCA_039679665.1. Taxonomy (GTDB): domain Bacteria; phylum Spirochaetota; class Spirochaetia; order Treponematales; family Rectinemataceae; genus JBDKUJ01. The sequence continues at coordinate 741 of JBDKUJ010000313.1, forward strand.
CAATATCGCGAATGTCCGCAATACGGCCAACGGAGTCTGAAGGCCGTGAGCCAATATTGGTATTTTGCGGCGACCTTGCCGGGGTTCACATTCGGCTCCCCGCCGCCCCTGTCTGTCTCCGAATTCCTGGACCGTTGCAGGAAAAATCTTTCCGGCCAGGATTTCGCGGAAATCGAAAGTATCCCGGCACTTCTCAAGAGCGTCTCAAGGCCGCAGGGTATCAGGTCGGCATTTCTGGCCGCTTTTCTGGACTGGGACCGCGACTTCCGCAATGAGCTGAGCCGACTGCGTGCACAGGCACTTGAAACCGATGTAACCGCGTGGCTCCGGCCGGCGTCGGGACCCGTGTCGGGGGGCGCATCCTCCGCCGCGGCCGCCTGTTTCGCCGCGAAGGATCCGCTCGATGCGGAAGTATCTCTGGAACGCGAACGCTGGTCCTGCGTCGAGACACTTTGCTCGCTTCACACCTTCGATCTCGATGCGATTGCAGCGTATCGCATAAAACTGGATATCGATGCGCGGCTCGCCGCTTTCGATACGACTCTCGGCCGTGAAAGTTATGGCCGTCTTTATCATGATATTCTCGGACCCGCGCAGAACGGCGCCGAAACGACATCATCCGGAGTTCAAGCATGACCAGGATCACGGGACATGTGACGGCGGTCAACGGCAACATGGTTTCGGTACGCACCGAAGGCGTGGTGTCGATGAACGAAGTCGCTTACATTTTAAGCCAGGGCAAGAGACTCAAGAGCGAAATCATACGCATCCGCGGCGACATGGCGCAGATGCAGGTGTATGAAATCACCAAAGGCATCCTGGTCGGCGACAGGGTCGAGTTCACGGGAGAAATGCTCTCGGTCGAATTGGGGCCCGGCCTGCTCGGGATGATTTATGACGGCCTGCAGAATCCTCTGCCCGAGATCGCCGAAGAGTCCGGATATTTTCTCGAACCGGGCGTCTACCACAGGGCTTTGAAGTCCGACAAGGTCTGGGCTTACACTCCGGTCGCAAAACCGGGCGACGTCCTGCGCCGCGGCGATCTGGTCGGCACCGTGCCCGAAGGCAATTTTGCGCACCGGATCATGCTTCCCTTCGATCTGTACGGCGACTGGACCGTCGTAACGGCGCTTCCCGCCGGAGAATACAGCATCGATACCGCTGTCGTGGTGGTCGCGGACTCCAGGGGCAACAGGCGCGATATCACCATGCGCTTCACCTGGCCGGTAAAGCGTGCGGTAGACTGTTATGCCAGGCGCCTGAAGCCGGTTCAGCCGATGGTTACGCGCACGCGCATCATCGACACCTTCTTCCCCGTCGCCAAGGGCGGCACATATTGCATCCCCGGACCTTTCGGCGCCGGCAAGACGGTGCTCCAGCAGGTCACCAGCCGTAACGCCGACGTCGACGTCGTCATCATCGCCGCCTGCGGCGAACGCGCGGGCGAGGTTGTCGATACGCTCAAGGAATTTCCCCTGCTCATCGACCCGCGCACCGGACGTTCCCTCATGGAACGGACGATCATCATCTGCAATACTTCGTCCATGCCCGTCGCGGCGCGCGAAGCTTCCGTCTACACCGCCGTCACCCTGGCCGAGTACTACCGGCAAATGGGGCTCGACGTCCTGCTCCTCGCCGACTCGACCAGCCGCTGGGCGCAGGCAATGCGCGAAATGTCCGGCCGGCTCGAGGAAATCCCCGGCGAAGAAGCTTTCCCGGCCTATCTCGAATCGGTGATCGCGAGTTTCTATGAGCGCGCCGGAATTGTCCGTCTGTCCGACGGCAGCACCGGCTCCATTACCATCGGCGGCACCGTGTCCCCCGCGGGCGGAAACTTCGACGAGCCCGTCACCCAGGCCACGCTTAAAGTGGTCGGCGCTTTCCACGGCCTTTCGCGCGAACGCTCGGACGCGAGAAAGTATCCGGCGATCCATCCTCTGGATTCCTGGTCCAAATACACGGGCATCATGCCGGCGAAAGCCGTAGCCTACGCACACAGGGTTCTCGAACGTTCTTCCGAAGTCGGCGCGATGATGAAAGTCGTCGGCGAGGAAGGCACCAGCCTCGAGGATTATATCGTTTACCTGAAAGGCGAATTTCTCGATTCCGCGTACCTCCAGCAGAATTCCTTCGACCCGGTCGACGCTTCCGTCACGCCCGAAAGGCAAAGGGAAGTATTCAAACTGTCGCTCAGGGTGCTCGCGGCAGAACTTCACGCCGCGGACAAAGAAGATGCGCGGGTCTGGTTCTACGGCATCAGACAGTCCTTCCTCGATATGAACGGCGTCCTCCAGGATTCTCCCAAGTACGCCGAAATTTTCTCTTCAATCGAAGCGTCGCTCGCCGAACGCTCAGGCGGCGAATCCCCTGAAGGCCGCTCGGCGCTGGCCAGTCTGGAGTAAGCCGTGAACAAGATTTATTCCCGCATAGAATCCATAACCGGCAACGTCATTTCGGTGAGGGCTGCCGACATTGCCTACGGCGAACTCGCCGAAGTGTCGAGCCGCTACGGCAAATCCCTCGCCGAGACCATCAGGCTCGATGGCGACATGGTCCATCTCCAGGTTTTCGCCGGCGGGCGCGGTATCTCCACCGGCGACGAAATCCGCTTTCTGGGCCATCCCATGCAGGTGAGTTTTTCCGACGACCTGCAGGGCCGCATTTTTGACGGCGCCGGAGTTCCCCGGGACGGGGGGCCTGAACTCACCGACAACCTGATAACAATAGCCGGTCCCGCGGTAAACCCCTACAAGCGCATCGTCCCCCGTGAAATGATCCGTACGGGCATTCCGATGATCGACCTCTTCAACACGCTGGTGAAAAGCCAGAAACTGCCGATCTTCTCGGTATCCGGCGAGCCTTACAACCAGCTGCTTGCGCGCATCGCGATGCAGGCCGAAGTCGATCTCATCATCCTCGGCGGCATGGGACTCAAATACGACGATTATCTCTTCTTCCGCGATACGCTGGACGAAGGCGGCGCGCTTTCGAAGACCATCATGTTCGTGCATACCGCCGCCGACCCCGTGGTCGAGTGCCTCATGGTACCCGATATTTCACTCGCCGTGGCCGAGCGCTTCGCCCTCAACGGCAAAAATGTCCTCGTGCTCCTTACCGACATGACCAACTTCGCCGACTCGCTCAAGGAAATATCGATCACGCAGGAACAGGTTCCCTCGAACCGCGGCTATCCCGGTGACCTTTATTCCCAGCTCGCGGCGCGCTACGAAAAGGCCGTTGATTTCGCCGATTCCGGTTCGATTACGATCCTGGCGGTTACCACGATGCCGGGCGATGACGTTACTCACCCCGTTCCGGACAATACGGGTTACATCACCGAAGGACAGTTCTACCTGCGCGGCGGACGCATCGAGCCCTTCGGCTCGCTGTCGCGTCTCAAGCAGATGGTCAACGGCAAAACCCGCGAAGATCACCGCTCCGTCATGGACGGTATGATCAAACTGTTCTCCGCCTATCGCGATACGCTCGAGAAAAAATCGATGGGATTCCAGATGACGGTCTGGGACCGCAAGCTCCTCAAATATGGCGAGCTGTTCGAACGCACCATGATGGATCTTTCGGTCAACATCCCTCTGGAAAAAGCTCTCGATGAAGGCTGGGCCATTCTGGCTGAATGCTTCGAGCCCAGGGAAACGGGCTTGCGGTCCGATCTCATCCAGAAGTACTGGCCAGCGCGCGGCGTCGATTCGACCCGCGTCGAAGCGTAAAGGCGAATTCCCGGAGAATCCAGGCAATGGCTAAGATCAAGCTGACCAAGAATGAGCTGAAAAAGCAGAAAGACTCGCTGAAAATGTATCAGCGCTATCTGCCTACGCTTCAGCTCAAGAAAAAGCAGTTGCAGCTCGAAATCAGGGGCGTCGAGGCGAGGATGGCCGAACTGAAGGCCCGCCGCGAAACGCTCGAAGCGGATTTTGCGGCATGGATCGGCGTGTTTACCGAAGAGCCGGCGGCTCGCGGCGCAGACGGACTTCCCCTGCTTTCCGTGAAGGAAGTGAGTACTTCCCGCGGCAATATAGCGGGCGTCCAGATTCCCTTGTTCGATGGTGCCGAATTCGAACTCAAGTCCTACGATCTGTATTCGACGCCGCTCTGGGTCGACCGTGCCCTGGAACTCCTGAAATCCGTCCTGCTTGCGGATCTTGAATTCAAGGTCGTGGAAGAACAGCGGGTTCTCTTGTCCGCGGAACTCCGCACAACGAGCCAGCGCGTGAATCTCTTCGAAAAAGTCAAAATTCCCGAAACGCTCAACGACATCAAGCGCATCAGGATTTATTTGGGCGACCAGCAGACGGCACAGGTGGTGCGCGGCAAGATCGCCAA
>JBDKUJ010000314.1:0-1776 GCA_039679665.1 Rectinema sp.
GTATTCCATGATTTCGGTCGAGGGGGTTCCCGGATAGGCGAAGGCGCCCGAAAGGCCGGCGTCAATGGCGCCGCGGGCGATGGCTTCGTCTCCCGACAGGACAAGATCGGTCATCGCGTTGCTCCTGGATAGTGATCGATGCACGCAAAAGAGGGCGCCCGCAGGCTCGCGGTCAGAAATAGAGTTCGTACTCCTGCGGTACCGGCGCGTTGTAGACGTATTCGGCTTCCTTTTCCTTGAGGGCTATCCATCCGGAAATGAGTTCGGGAGGGAAGACACCTTCGAGGTATGCGTTGTCCTTCCTCAGTCCGTTCAAAACGTGGAAAAGGCCGGTGGGGAAGGTGTGCTTTTCGGAGGGTTTCGCCTGAGCATAGCCCTTGGCCACCGGGTCGAGTTTTTTTTCGATACCGTCGAGCCCTGCGAGCAGCATGGCCGCCAGGAAATAGTATACGTTCGCGGTGGCGTCGCCGGTGCGGAATTCGATCCGCGCCTCGCCCTTGCCCAGATAGCCGGGAATACGCACTGCCGCGGCGCGCGAGCCCTGCGCGAAGGTCGCGCTCACCGGCGCTTCATAGCCGGGCACGAGGCGCCGGTAGGAATTGGTCGAGGGATTGGACCAGGCAAGCAGGGAACCGGTGAGCGCGTGCCCGAGAAGGCCCGCAGTGTAGGAAAGCCCGGCTTCAGAAAGCCCGCAGGCTCCTTCGCCCGGAAATATGGAAGCGCCGTTCTTGACGATGAACTGGTGTACGTGCATGCCCGAGCCGGCGATCTTGTACATGGGTTTGGGCATGAATGTCACGAAAAGCCCCAGTTCGTCCGCCACACTCCTCAATATCCACTTTGCAAGGACTACGGCGTCACCCGCCTTTTCGAGCGAAACGAAATCGAGTTCGATTTCAAGCTGGGAGGCGCCCACTTCGTGATGGTGATATTTGACGGGGATGCCCGCGGCGATCATCGCGTCGACGGCGCGATTGCGCAGAAGCCCGTAGCGGTCTTCGGGCGCGAGGCGGTGGTAGCCCTTGGACAGGCCGAAGCGGGGCGTATCTTCCCGGTCCTCGCCGATACCTTCGGCGCTTTCGACGAAATAATAAGAATGCCCGACCGTGGTGGAATAATGTGCGTCATCGAAGACATAGAATTCCAGTTCCACGAGCATTTTCGCGTCGTCGCCGATACCGCTCCTGCGCAGCCGTTCGAGGGCTTTGCGGGCTACGACGCGGGGATACTGGTCGAATGGCTGGCCGTCCGTGGTGTGCACATCGCAGAATGCGTGGAGGATGCGGAATCCGTCCTTTTCCTCGATGAAAGCCGTTTTCATATCCGGCGCGGCCACCATATCGGATGCATGCACCTGCGCGTATCCGAAATTGGATGCGTCGAAACCGATGCCTTTTTTTAGCACTTTTTCGCTGACATAGGAGGCCGGCAGGCTCACGGAGCGAATCTGGCCGGCGATATCCACGACAAGAAGGGAGAGGTAGTCGAAGTCGGACATATCGCCCGACCAAACCGACAGCTGCATAGTGGACTCCTTGGATGGAGCTTTTGACCTCTGGATCCGCGCTCTTTTGCCCTTATCGGGGCTGGCGCGGACGACGTCATCCGCCCGCAACGACTCAGGCGGAATACTACCCCGATTTCCCCGAATCTGCAAGGTTGAAACGTTCGTATCACAATATGAAACAAAGGCTCCGGCCATATCCTGCCGGATACGCGCCCGCTCGCTTGACATCGGGGACTGCCGCAGGTAAGAATACGCCTCGTTCTGCGCCT
>JBDKUJ010000315.1:0-1703 GCA_039679665.1 Rectinema sp.
TGCGCCCAGCGGCTGTCCCCCGCGTGATCGGGGTCCTTGTCCCAGTCGGGATCGTTTTCGGCGGCGAGTTCGTCCCCCAGATACAGGAGAGGAATTCCGCCCGCGGAGTAGGCGATACCGTAGAGCAGAATCAGACGCGCAAGCGCGGTGTCGCTGTTTTCGCCCGGCCTGTCGCGCACGGCGCGTTCGATGCCCGCGAGTGAGGCCGCGGTGCCGCAGATGCGCCTGTCGCCCGTGACGGGGTTGTACTGGAAACTGAGACCGTGCGCGAAACTGCCCGGGAAATCGCCCATATAGAAGCGATTGAGAAAGTTCCGGTGATCGCCGCCCTTGATGCTGAGATCCGCAGCGTCCTCGTCGGCGAAGGTCCAGCCGATGTCATCGTGACAGCGGACATAGTTCACCCAGGCGCAGCCTGGCGGAAGCGAATGGCGGCGGCGCAGGGAATGCGCCAGCATGCGGACTTCCTTGGTAGCCGCCGCCTCCCATAGTTCGGCCATCAGGAGCGGATTGTAGGAAAGCCGGCATTCGCCCGGGTCGATATACCTGACGATGTCGTCGGGGTGGACGATCGCCTCCGACTTGAAAAGGAGCGAAGGACAGGCCAAGTCCGCCACTGCCCGAAAGGCGCGGATGATTGTGTGCGCGCGGGGCAGGTTTTCGCAGGACGTACCCTTTTCCTTCCAGATGAAAGCGACGGCATCCAGGCGGAGTACCGCGATGCCGCGGTTCGCGAGCGAGGTCATTTCGCGGGCCATGGCGGCGAACACCGCGGGATTGCGATAATTCAGGTCCCACTGGAAGGAATGGAACGTGGTCCATACCCAGCGGGCCATTTCCGGATTCCAGGTAAAACTGCCGCGCCGCGCTTCGGGAAAAATGTCGCGCAGGGTCCGCGAGTATTCGTCGGGTTCGGTCCTGTCGGGGAAGGTGAGATACATGTCCCTGTACGCCGCGTCGCCCGACTTTGCCGCGAGCGCCCATTCGTGTCCGTCGGAAGTATGGTTGAAAATAAAATCGGCCACGAGCGCGATGCCTTCGCCCGAGAGGCAGGCGGCCAGGTCTTCCAGATCGGCCATCGTACCGAGGGCGGGGTCGGTTTCGCGGTAACTGGACACGGCGTAGCCGCCGTCGTTTTCATTTTCGGGACAGCGGAAAAAAGGCATGAGGTGGAGATAGGTGATTCCGAGTTCTTTCAGGTACGGGATGCGGCGCACGATGCCGCGGAAATCGCCCGCCCAGCGGTCGACATAGCAGACGGCGCCGATCTGTTTCGCCTCCGAAAACCAGCCGCTTCCGGCGGGGATTTTCCGGTCGCGCTTCCGCAGCGCTTTGGATCGCGCAACGCAAGCCCCGAAGCTGTCCGCGACGACCTCTTCGAGCCAGTAAGCGAAATCGGGATTCCCGCCGTAGAGCTCATGCAGAAGGCCCGCAAGGCGATCGAATTCCGATTCGAGCCGGGATTCGAATTCATCCCAGTCGCACCCGCGCCGCGCGAAACGCGCGCGCAGCCGGGTCAGACACTCGGCGCGCAGGCGCGCGGCGCCTGCATCGACATCCATTTTCATACGCAACATCGCGGTCCGGCGCTTAGCGCTCGGCGCTCAGCCCTTGACCGATCCGGCCATGAGGCCGCGCACAAAATATCGCTGCAGGGCGAAGAACACGCACAGTGGAAGGATCATGCTCAAGAAAGCTCCTGA
>JBDKUJ010000316.1:0-2865 GCA_039679665.1 Rectinema sp.
GCGGGCTCCCGGTCTTCGGGGCACGCCGGAGCGGACAGGATATTCCGGAACGCGTCCCAGCCAAGAAAACGCGCCGTTTCGACCGAACGGACGCCGGGCATGCGGCAGACGGCCGAAGCCCATGCGTCGGCGGCGATCTGGGAAGGAAATACGAAGGAGAGGTGTCTGTCGCCCAATCCTTCGCCTATCCTGACGCCTATCCGGTCGCCGGGATGGGCGAAGGCCTGGGCGTCGGTATTCGGGGACGCGGTCATTCGCGGATTCGGGCTCGTTCTATCTCGCCCACATAGAGACGATGCCAGTCCTTGGCGGGATAATGACTGTGGATGGCGGGATCGACGAAGCGCTCGGGATCGATGTCCTGGGCATGCAATTTTCGGCATAGAAGTTCAAGCCGCGCTTCTTCGAATCCGACTCCCGTCGCGCCGTTCATTGCCTCGCCGAAGGAGAGGGGGTGTATCCCCGCTTTCGATGCTTTGTCCACGTCCCGGCCAGAGACCGACCCGCATATCCGCAGGCTGCCGCGATGTTCCTCGTCGAAGAACGAAAGCGTAAAACGGTCCGAACTTTCCATGAAACCGAAGGTATGCCGCGTCGGGCGCACGAACACGAACACCACATCCTTGTTCCAGAGTTCGCCGAATCCTCCCCAGGAAGCGGTCATCGTATTCCACGAAGAGAGCGTTCCCGCCGTGATCAGCATCCAGCCGTCAGAGACGGTCGACCAGGGATTACCTCTCCATTCGCGGATATCGTATTCGCGGAAACTCATTTTGCCTTTCCATCCTTCTTTTGGGCCGCGCCGGCCCCGATACCGGCCCGTGAGTCCTTTGGAGCCGGTTTTTCCTTTCGCGCCAGAGCTTCGATTGCGGCCATCAGAAGCTCGAGATCGTACTCGGAAGAAGGCAGAGCGCTTTGCAGAAGGGTCGCCACTTTGGCAGCTTCCGCTTGCGAGGCTATTTTCGCTTCCGAAACCGTTTTCGTTCCGGAAGCGGCTTCCAGTCTCGCGAAAAGGGGCGCGGCCGCAAGGAGCGCCTCCATTTTTTCCTTGTTGAAGAAAGTCCTGCCTTGCCAGCGGTTGATTCCGAGGGCTATGGCCGCCTCGGGGTCGGAATCTGCCCAGAGCAGCAATTCCTGGGCGCGGCCCAGAGTGCCCGTGGCGAAGTCCCTTTCGGGACGCGTCGCGAACGCGATGACGATCGACCCCCAGGCCTGCCCGCCGATCGAGTGCGCGTCGGGGATCGAGGCCAGGAATGTCGCCACTTTGGCCGAAACGAGGAATTTTGCGAGGACGAAACGCAATTCTTCGGCAGGATTGCCTTTACGGCACAACCTTCCCAGCGCCAGAATCAGGGCATATGCAAGGGCCGCCCCCACCGCGCGGGGCGAAGCGGGAATTGCGGCCGTTTTCGAAGCTTCGGCGATGTCGTGTAGGGCTGAGTCGAAGATCGTCCGCGCAGCGGCGGCATCACCGATACCGGGACCGGGACCGCCTTCCTCAGAAAGGGCCAGCGCTATTCTCGCGAACAGTGTTTCTCCCTCTTCCCCGGCGGCTTCGATCCGCGTCTCGAGCGCCGCTTCGTCGAGTTCGAGCGCCGGAACGCAATCGCCCAAGGCTTTCAGCGTCTCGGCCATCGCGTGATAGAGTTCCGGCCGCGAGGCCTCTTCCAGGCCTGAGTCCAGGTCGGCGATGCCCGAACCGCCCAGCGCTACGCATAGGCGTTCGTAACGGCCATCTTCGTCCTGGACCCTGTCGAAATCGAGAAAAACCAGACACTGATAGCCTTCGAGCTGTGCATGCCAGCCCTGGTTCCGCAAATCGGAGCAACGGAACACGAAACGCAGACCGGAACGCTGTTCAAGCGCGATCGCGAAGGACCCCGGCGAGGGATCGAGATCCAGCGCCTGTATGAGGGACCTCGACTGGAGGCGTTTCGATCCGTCGCCATGCTTTTCCGCCCAGGGACAGGAATGGACGATATGCCCCGACGTCCGCTCCCAGGCATTATTGTAGAAGACAAGAGCGCGCGCATCGCCCGAGCCGTTGGACCAGGCGAAGACATTTTCGTCGACATGTCCGTCGTCACGGATGAAATCGAACAGATGGAACTGCTCGACCCCGGAAAAGAGCCAGCGCATGCGTGCGATGGGGAATATTTCCCTTTCATGCCTGGCCACGAACGCTTTGTCCGGAACCTCGTTCCGATAGGCGCGACGGTATTCCATGCCGTATTTCTCGGCGAAGCCTTCGATCTGGCCGTGACCGATCATCGGGAGCCCCGGCATGCCCAGCAGCATCGTACAGACGCCGAAATACTTGTCGCCCGACCCGAACTGGGCCAGCGCGGTCTCCTCGTCCGGATTGTTCATGAAATTCACATGGCGCTTGAGAATTTCGCGGTCGAATTCCTGCGTGTTGCGTATCGTCTTGCGATACATGGAATTCTTTTCGGCCTTGAGCATATTCATGAATGCCGAATTGTAGACGCGGTGCATGCCGAGCGTACGGACGAAATAGCCTTCCATCATCCAGAAGGCCTCGGCCAGAAGGAGCGTGTCGGGCGCTTCGCGGGCGCAGAGATCGACCACTTCCCTCCAGAATTCCTCCGGAATGGCGCGATCGAACTCGGCGTCGCTCATGGCATGCTCGGCGCGCGAGGGCACGGCGCCGCCCGAACCGGGGGCGGGGTACCAGAGCCTGCGGATATGCTGCTTGGCCAGCACCATGGCCGCGTCGAACCGGATGATTCCGAAATGCCTGGCCACGTGGAGGATGCGTTCTTTCACCGCCTCGCGCGCCTCGGGATTGAGAAAATCGATCTGCGCCGTATCGTTCCAGGCCATGCCCGTACCGTCGTTGCCGTG
>JBDKUJ010000317.1:0-1923 GCA_039679665.1 Rectinema sp.
ACGAATTCGTCCGACGGTCTTCGCTCTCCGGACGACGCGGAAGAAGCGCTCGAAGCCATGGAATCCCTGGATCTGGTGCTGTGCGTGCACGGCGAAGACCCGGAAGCTCCCGTGTTCGAACGCGAAAAGGCGTTTCTGCCTACTCTCGAACGAATCATGGCGCGCCAGCCCGGCCTGCGTGTAGTCCTCGAACATCTGTCCTCGACGGAGGCGGTCCGTTTCGTCCTTTCGGGCCCGCGGAATCTCGGCGCGACAGTGACGGCGCATCACCTTCTTTTTACGCTGGAAGACATGCTGGCCGAGGGAATGAACCCCCACCTGTACTGCAAGCCCGTACTCAAGACGGCCGCCGACAGGGAAACATTGCGCGACGCGGTCTTTTCCGGCTCACCAAAACTGTTTTTCGGCAGCGATTCGGCGCCGCATCCACGTGCCGCCAAAGAATGCGCACACGCCGCGTCGGGAGTGTATTCCGCGCCCAGCGCCTTAAGCGCGCTGGCGGAACTTTTCGACTCGGTCGGGCTGCCCGGAAAGCTCGGTTCTTTCACGGGCGCATATGGCGCGCGATTCTACGGGTTGCCCGAACCGGCCGGAACCCTGACCCTGGAAAGGTCGCCCTGGGCGGTCCCGGCGGAATGCGACGGCGCCGTGCCCATGTGCGCAGGCGCCGCAATGAACTGGCGGATCAGAGCCTGACGATCCTCGACGAAGTGAGCTTTTCGCGCCCTGTTTCGGTTATGAGCACATCGTCTTCCAGGCGGACGCCGCCCAGCCGGGGATCATAGAGACCGGGCTCGATCGTCACGATATTTCCCGGCTTGAGTACGAAGTCATTTTCCTCGCGCAGGTTGACGCCGGGCGTTTCGTGCGCTTCAAGGCCGATACCGTGGCCCAGGGCGTGCGGCATCGTGCGGCCGTGATCCGCGAAGAAGCGGTCCACCGCCAGAGCGACATCGCGCGCACGCACGCCGGGGCCGCAGGCCGCGAACGCGATTCCGTGCGCTTCCTCGACAAGAGCCGCAATCTTTTCCTGCTCGGGGTCGAGCGGTCCGCGAAGGAAGCTCATCGTCACATCCGACGTATAGCCGTCGACTTTGATACCGAAGTCGAGGATGGACATGCCTTTGGTGCCGAAGGGGCCTGCGCCGAAGGGCGGAAAGGCATGGATGCCGAAACTGCGCTCGGGCCCGGCGGCAAGGGTCTCGAACCCGGTGCCTTCGGCGCCTGAGGCGCGGCCTTCGCGCTCGATGAACATGCCTACATCGAGCTCGGTGGAAAGCTCTCCCGAACGGACACCCGCCTCGATGCGGTCCATCAGGGAATCGGTCAGGGCGCTGATGCGGCGATACAGAGCGAGTTCGGCTTCGTCCTTGTCGGCGCGCATGCGCAGGACGAAATCGTCGATACCACCGGTTTCGCAGACAAGGTCAAAGCCGTCCAGAGCCGCCACATGGTCGACGAAGGAAGGATAGCTCGTGGCGCACGGCAACTCGACGCGGGAACCGGGCGCGACGCCGATCCGCTCAAGCGCTGTCTGCATGGCCGGTGCCGAACGGCGGCCGAACGATGTGTATGCGAGCACTTCGTCGACCGACGCGTGCGCCGCCGCCATGTTGACGTCCCAGGCCACGAGAATTGACCGGCCGTCCGCTCCTATCAGGAGAAAAGCGTCGCCCGGGTGACCGCAGAGATAACGGACCGACGGGCTTCGCATCCCTTCGAAATCTTCGAACCGGGCTGCGGCGATGCCTCTTTCGACGAGCCTGGCGGCGACAGCCGCGCGTCGGGCTTTATAGGTTTCGGAATTGTCGGACAAGGGTTTCCTCCTCGGAACACTACCACTATGCCGGGGCTTTGCCGCCTTGTCCAGAGTTCGCGCTTTCCAGAACTTTCCGCAGGATGGCGAGGCCTGAATCGATCTCG
>JBDKUJ010000318.1:0-3305 GCA_039679665.1 Rectinema sp.
CTGAAGGGCTTATCCTTTTCGATAGACCTATGCATTTCACACCACTCGCGCTGCCGTATTTTTTTGCGATCGCCGTCTACGCGGTTCTCGGCGTGTACGCGTTGCGTTACAAAAATGCGCCCGTATCGCCTTCGCTGCTCGCATTTTCGGTAGCCTGCGGTCTTTGGTGTCTTTGTTTCGGCATGGAAATCAGCGTCGATGACTTCGGGCTCAAGGTGTTTTTCGCCAAGGCGCGCTTCGTCGGCCTGGCGCCGCTCTTCCCCTGTTTCTATTTCATGGCATTGAGCCTGAAAGGCGGCGAGAGGGCCAAGATCCGCATCTGGAAAAAGATTTTCCTGTATTTCATCCCGGCCGCGACGATAGTCCTGTCGCTTACGAGCGGCATGCACAGACTTTTCCGATACGATTACGGGCTTTTTGTGTACGGAAGCGCAAGCGTCGTCACATATTCGAACGGTCCGTTATTCTATGTGTATTTACTCTCCGAATACGGGCTTTCCGTTTTTGCCGCGTTCGAACTTCGCCGGGCGCTCCATGAAAGGCCGCGATCCCGCAGACAGCAGGTCTATGCGATGTATGTCGTCGGAATCGTATTTTTCGCGGTCGACGTGCTGTACCAGTTCGGTGTGACGCCCGTGCCGCATTTTAATTTTTCGGGCGCGACCATGTCGGTCAATTCGCTCATCATCGCGCTGGCGGCCTACCGCTACAGGATGTTCAGTCTTGCCCCCATCACCAGGGCGATGGTAGTCGACAGCATCAGCGACGCCGTTCTCGTGACGGACACCGAAGGCCGGCTTATCGATTCCAACCGGACGGCGAACCGCATTTTCGGACTGACCGAACGCAGTTCGATCGGGATCGGTTTGCGTGAAATCGCGCCGGAACTCATCGGTCTTCGCGATAGAGTCGTCGATGCCTGTCTCGATGGAGAGGGGTCGACCTGTGAGGTGAAAATCCTGAGGCAGGGCAGGGAATATGTTTTCGAGGTGAGCCTGCGGGGTGTGTATCTGGCGACCGACGAAATGGTGGGAGACCTTCTGCATCTGAGGGACGTGACCGAACGGAAAAAACTTCTCGAAGAACTCCGCGAGGCGAACGATGAGCTGCGCGGGAAAATCGATGTGATCGAATCGCTGCAGTCCAAGCTCAAGGAAGAGGCGATACGCGATACGCTCACCGGGCTGTACAATCGCCGCTATCTGTCCGAGGCGCTGGAGCGGCAGATGGCCTGGGCCGAACGCGAGGACATGCCGCTCGGTATGCTTATGACCGATATCGACAGTTTCAAGAGGCTGAACGACGAAAAGGGCCACCAGGCGGGCGATGCGGTGCTCGCTGCGGTCGGGGCCTTTTTCGCGTCCAGGGCGAGAAAATCGGATATCGCCTGCCGTTACGGCGGCGACGAATTCCTCCTCGTCCTTCCCGGTACGGGCGTCGAGGAAGCGGTCGCGCTCGCCGAGACCTACAGGAAGGCGGCCGCGGAACTCGAAATCCCTTGGGCGGGAGAGACTTTGCGCTTGACGATGTCCTTTGGCGTGGCGGTGTTTCCTTCCGACTCAGGCGACAAGGAAGGACTGGTGGAAGCGGCCGACAGGGCTCTGTATCGCGCCAAGCTGGCGGGACGTAACGAAGTGATCGCGGCGTCGGCCGGCGCCTGAGCCGGCGTATAGACCGACGTATAGACCGGTGTATGGGCTGGCGAAGCGCCCGGCGCGCAAGGTCGCGCGGCCCCTTGCCGCGATGGCCCTCTCTTCCTAAAATCCGGACATGGACAAGCACCGCTTTACCTACCAGGATATCCATACTACGGCCCGCGACATCGCGGAACGCGTCCGCGCGAGCGGTTTCGACCCGGACGTCATCGTCGCCATCGGAACCGGCGGCTTTATTCCCGCGCGCATCATACGAACTTTCCTCGGCAAACCCATCCTCGCCGTAGGCATCGCGTATTACGACGCCAACGACAAACCCACCAGTCTGCCGCGCAAGGTGCAATGGATCGAGGAGGCCGAGCGCAAGCTGGCCGGCAAGCGTATCCTGCTCGTGGACGAAGTGGACGATTCCCGCTCCACGCTCGAGTACTGCATCCGCGAACTCATGCGACACCACCCTGCCGAGATCGCCGTGGCGGTCCTCCACGACAAGCAGAAAGTGAAGAAAGGGGCCATTCCCGACAACGTGAAGCATTACTTCGCGGGCCGGGTGGTGCCTGATATCTGGATCGTTTATCCCTGGGATGCCGAAGACATCCATGCACACGATGCCCTGGCTGCGGCCCAGCCTTCCCTCGAGCAGCGGAGGGCCCCGGAACAGGCCGTGGAACAGGTTGCGGGACAGGCGGTGAAATAGGCTCCGGGATAGGCCGCATCGGGGCTTCGATCGAAGCGGTCAGGAGGCGCGACATGGCGAGACCCATCCATTTCGAGTTCGAGGCCGACGACCCCGAACGCGCTGCGAAGTTCTACCGGGACGTCTTTGGCTGGAAAGCCGAAAAGTGGGGCGGTCCGGTCGAGTATTGGCTGTTCACTACCGGACCGGAGGGCGAACCCGGAATCGACGGCGGCATGGCGCGCCGCCAGGGCGCTCCCACCGGCACGATCAACACTATTGGCGTCGACGATGTCGACGCGGCGATACTCAAAGTGCTGGCTTCGGGCGGTGTCATTGTAGCGCCCAAGCACGCCATTCCCGGCGTGGGCTGGATTGCCTACTGCCGCGACACCGAAGGGAACGCCTTCGGCGTCGAGCAGGACGACCCGGTCGCGCGCTGAAGATCCCGGTCAGGCCCGGGAGGGGGAGGCAACCCGACTGTCGGGGGACTTCGCCCAGGCCGCGAAAGCGTCTCGCAGGTATTCCGGCAAGCCCGGCGCCATCGCCTCATAGCGGGCCCTGAAATCGGGGTGCGCAACGTACATCTCCCCCAGACCGGCGATCATCTCGGGGCTTGGGTCGTAAAAGGCGCGCAGATGCTCCGCGAAGCGTCCGACGTTGGCAGACACTTCGGGCGAATCCGGCGCGGCGCCCGCCGCGAAGAGTTCGGCGAATTTTTGCTCGATCCCGGCCCCCCGCGCTCCCACCGCCCTGAATTCTTCCCTGGTCATCGCGGCCACTCTCTTCCGGCTCTGCCGGTACGCCTCGGTGTGGCCCCAAAGTTCTTCGGTCTCCCGCTTTACGGACTCGACCTTGTCCTTCGGAAACCCTTCGTACAATTCCTCGTCTGTCAGCATAGTTTCTCCTCTCAGGTGCGCGAGTGTCCTGTCCACCGTCTTTATCAGCGCCTCGATCCGCGCGGCACGTTCGAG
>JBDKUJ010000319.1:0-2722 GCA_039679665.1 Rectinema sp.
TTCATCAGCGCGTAGTCAACCGGAACAGTCCGCGCAAACATGTCGACGTTCGTGCTGGGCGACCAGAATGCCCGCATTTCCTTCGTTCCGTGCAGAAGATAATGGAAAAGATGATCGTAGGTTTTGCCGTCGGGCGCTTTGTACGGTTTTTCGAGAGCCGCACGGTCCTTGCCGAGCTTCTCGGCGGACATGGATATGAACACCTCGGGCTTGGTGCCGATGGCGCCGATGACCGTGTCTTCTGCGAAATCGGTCTGGGCTTTCGTCTCCTGGAACATGAGCGCAGGTTTCGCGCCCAGGTCGAGGCATGCGTCGTACAGGGCGCGCGAAATGGCGGCCACTTCGCCGTCGAAATTCGACACGATGAGCACGCGTTCACCGGATTGCACGTCCAGACATTGACTCACCGCGGTGCGTGCCGCGGTACGCGATGCTTCTGTTAGGGCTTTATCTGCTTTGTCCATGTCTTGAGTGTGCCCGCATAAAAGGGACAATGTCAACTCGCGGAAAGATGCCGGTACAGAGGCACGCGCGATTCGGGAGCGAGATCGAAGCCGTCCCGGTCGCCGCGAAGAAAGTGGCGATAGGCGATGCCCGCCACCATGGCGCCATTGTCGCCGCACAGGTCCAGCCGAGGGAAGCGCAGGTCGAACTCCGGATGCAAGGCGAGCTGGCGCCTCAAGTACGAATTGGCCGCGACGCCTCCACCCGCTACGATAGTCTTGAGCCCCGTATCTTCGGCGGCCCTCAGGAGCCGCGACAGCAGAATGTCGATCGCGGCCTTCCGGAACGAAGCGGCGATGTTTTCGGGGCTGACTTCGGCTTCATGGCGGCGGAACCGGTCGAGCTGGTGTATCGCCGCGGTCTTGAGCCCCGAATACGAAAGGTCGTAGCGGTGCTCGCCCTTGTGGAGCGACGGCATGGGGAAGGCGAAGGCCGAATCGTCGCCTTTTTCGGCCAGCAGGTCGATGGCGAGCCCGCCCGGATATCCGAAACCATAGTATTTGGCGACCTTGTCGAACGCCTCGCCCACCGCATCGTCGACCGTCGTGCCGAGTACGGTGATCCGGTCGAAATCCTGCGCTATGCAGATGATGGAGTGCCCCCCCGATACGAGAAGGCCGAGGAAAGGGTAGGAGACGGGAGCTTCGAGCTGGGGAGCGTAGAGATGGGCGAGCATGTGGTTCACGCCGACAAAGGGTTTGTCGAGCGCCCAGGCCATGCCTTTGGCGAACGCGACGCCTACCGCGAGCGAACCGATGAGTCCCGGCCTGGCCGTGACGGCGATGCCGTCCAGATCGGCCGGCCGCATGTCTGCCTCGTCGAGCGCCCGGCCCACGACGCCCGAGATCCATTGCACATGGGCGCGGCTGGCGACTTCCGGGACGACGCCCCGATATTTTTCGTGGAGCGGAATCTGGGTTGCGACTACGTTGGAGACGATTTTCCGGCCGTCTTCGACGACCGCGGCGGCGCATTCGTCGCAGGAAGACTCAATTCCCAGCAGGCGCATCGTCGGCGGAGAGCTCTTGTGCGGCCTCCAGCATCATGTAGCGTGAGATGGTAGACAGCGAGTAGCCTTCGGCGACCAGCTGCGGATAGACCTCCATCAGGGTCCTGGCCAGATCGGTCGACCAGACGTGGCCGATCATGACGGCCGAGCCCTTCGAAGACGCAGTATGCTTGCCTTCGGTGAGCGCATTGAGGATGGAGGACCGATCGCCTGCGTTGTCCAAAAACACGTCGCGCTCCCAAGGTTGCATGTCCAGCCCGAGGCTGGCTTCGCGGACCACCGTATCCGGCGCCGTGAGTGAGTCAAGATAGTAGATGCCGCGCTCTTTGGCAAGCGAGAGGACCGGGTCCATAAGGAGTCGTTCCCTCGTCACCGCCGATCCCATATGGTTGTTCATGCCTACGGCCCCCGGCAGTTCGTCCAGATTTTTCGCGACCACCGCCTTCGCGGCTTCTGGCGTCATATCGAGGCTGATGGCTCCGGGACCCGGGTTCTGTCCACCGAGCGCCTGCATCGGCTGGTGCAGGATGAGTTCCTTGCCCGCCAGAAGCGTTCTGCGTGCCGCTTCCGCCGAATCCGGCAATCCGGGCAGTACCGCGATGGTGAGGGGAAAAGGAAGTTTCAGGAATGCGTCCAGTTGGCTCAGGCTGTAGCCTGAGTCATCGATGACGATGATCATCGTTCCGCCCCGGAGGGTTTCGGGAACCGGTTTTGCGCTTCTGGCGTCATTTGCGCCGGCGCCGGTGCTGGCACGTTTGGCGGATACCGCGGTTTTTTCGGCGGTTCCTGCGCCGGAAATGCCGGCCGGTTCCGGTTCTGCAACCACCGCCGCACCGGCAGCCGGCGCGGCGGTGCCGTCCGTGTCCGTAGCCGGAAGAAGATCTTCGTAGCCGGGAGGGACTTCGATCACATACTCGGGCGTTCCGTACGGCCACGCGGGGGTTCCGTGCGCCGCTGCATCGTTTTTCGCCTTTTCCTCGTTTTTCGACGTAAGAAATGCGACCGCGGCCATCGCCGCGGCTACGCAGAGGAACGTCATCAGTGCAGGCAGGATGCGGGACTTGCGTCGAACCGGTCTTTTCCCCCGGTTATATTTCTGGGAACTCACTGGCCCGATACTAGCCCCCAGCCGTCCTCTTTGGCAAGCGCGACGGGGGCGGCCGGGGTGACGGGGGCGGAAGCCGGAGCAAAGATCAGGATGCCATCGCC
>JBDKUJ010000320.1:0-2972 GCA_039679665.1 Rectinema sp.
GCCGCCGGCTGGAACGAGCCTGTGGAAACGGCTGTCCGCGCATCCCGCGCCCGCGGGTCGGACATCGCGAATTTCGCGTATTTCAAAGGCGATTCGGCGGCGGCCCTGCCGCGTGCGATACGCGACCCGAAACGCGCGAGTGAACTCACGGCGCTTGCCGAAAGGCTTACGGGGCTTACTGACCCGGCAATTGAAACCTATTGAGGCTTTTTCAAAAGCCGAAAGACTTTTGAAATTGGCTCTATTGGAGCATCTGGAATGAGCCGCTACGGCCAAGCCCATTCCAGACGAAGGGGTTTCTTTTCAATTGCCGGGTAAGTAATCCTTCCTGGAGAACGGCTTCATGAGAATGGCCGCACAGCGCTCCTCGTCGAGGAAGGGCACCCAAAGCGGCACTACGGTCGCGGCTTTCGCCGCCTCGCCCAGGGCGGGATCGCCGCCCAGCGCTTCGAGTTCGGCCAACGCGTTGGCTTTCTTGCCCTTGTAGGCCAGGAACGCTCCACCGGGCGCCGTGCGCGACCAGAGCGCGCGGAAAAGCTTGATTTCCGCGAAGGGCCTGAAGGCGCGGAATACGGCGACCTGATGCGGTCCGGGCGCCCGTTCGACTTCGCTTTCGACGATTTCGACATTTCGAAGCCCGATCCGGGCTTTCTGGCTTTCCAGGAATGTCACCCGCTTTCCCATGCGTTCGACAAGGCGCACGTGGCGATCGGGCAGAGCCAGGGCAAGAGGTATGCCGGGCAACCCGGCTCCCGTGCCGAGGTCGGTAAGGCAGGCACGGCCGGTCGCGGCTCCAGTCACGGCGGCGCCCGCGGTTATGGCGCCTGTCGCCGCGGCGGCGCCCGCGGCCTCATCGAAGCGGTCCAGAAGGTCCGAGACGATTTTCCATGGCGCAAGACTGTCGAGTATATGTTTTACGATGAGTTCTTCGCCCGATGCATTCACCAGACCGTACGCCGGATTCCAGAGCTCCAGTTCCGCGACATAGCACGAAAGAGAGTCGTAGAGGGCTCCGTGGGGCTCCAGGTCGAGGGCCGCCAGGCCGCGCGCGAGCAGATCGGCGTTCGTGGACATGCCTCAAGCATAGACCGGTCGGGAGTTTTTCGTCAAAGGCCGCTGCCGGTAGGCGCGGGCAGACGAAGGCAGCCGCGGATAGCCGCGGGCAGCCGCGGATAGCTGTGGCGAATGGTTGACACGACGAGTCCTGTATCGGGATACTGAAATCCCATGAAGAAGCTCGTATTCGTTACGGGCGGTGTGTGTTCTTCCCTCGGGAAGGGCATAGCGGCATCGTCCATCGGCGCCCTCATGGAAGCGCGCGGTTTTTGCGTGCGCATGGTCAAGATCGACCCGTACCTCAATGTGGATGCGGGCACGATGAGCCCCTACCAGCACGGCGAAGTCTACGTCACCGACGACGGCGCGGAAACCGACCTCGACCTCGGCAACTACGGCCGGTTCACCAACGCCCCTCTGTCGCGGGCCAATTCGATCACGACAGGCCAAGTCTACAAAGCGGTGATCGAAAAGGAACGCGCGGGCGATTTCCTCGGACGCACTGTCCAGGTCATTCCCCACATCACCGACGAGATAAAACGCCGCATTCTGGCCGTGGCATCGGGGCCGGAGGTCGACATGACCATCGTCGAGATCGGCGGTACGGTGGGCGACATGGAATCCGTCCCCTTCCTGGAAGCGGCGCGGCAGCTCATCCATGAATTCGGCAGGAAAGACGCGATTTCCGTCCACGTGACCCTCGTGCCCTCCGTGTCCGGCGGCGAAATCAAGACCAAACCGACCCAGCACGCCGTCAAGGAACTGCAGGAAATGGGAATCCAGCCCGATGTCCTCGTCCTGCGCTCCGCGGAACTCCTGGACGAGGGAATCAGGCGCAAGATATCCGGTTTCACCAATGTCGAATTCGAAGGCGTGATTTCGGGCTTTGACCAGCAGACCATCTACCAGGTTCCGCTCGTATACCGCGAACAGGGCCTCGACACCTTCATCCTGAAAAAAATGAACGTCGAAAGCAGGCACGCCGAACTCAGCGCGTGGAAAGCCGTGGTCGAACGGACCCTGAAACCGGCAAAGCGCGTAAAGATCGGCATCGTCGGCAAATACATGGAACTCCATGACGCCTACAAGTCGGTATGGGAAGCGCTCTATCACGGCGGCATCGCCAACGACGCAGGCATCGATCTGGTCAAGATCGATTCGGGCAGACTCGAAGCGCCCGATGTCGACGCCGACGCGGTGCTTGGGGGGGTCGACGGCATTCTTGTGCCGGGCGGCTTCGGCGAGCGGGGCATCGAGGGCATGGTGCGCGCGGCACGCTGGGCCCGCGAGCATAGAGTGCCCTATTTCGGCATTTGCCTCGGCATGCAGATCATGGTGATCGAGTACGCACGCGACATTATCGGCTGGGCTGACGCGCATTCGACGGAATTCAGCGCTTCGAGCGCGCATCCCGTGGTCGGCCTCCTGGAGGACCAGATCGACATAAAAGCCTACGGCGGCACGATGCGCCTGGGTTCTTCCGAGTCGATCACGGTTCCCGACAGCGCAATCCGAAGGGCTTACGGTACCGAACTCATCCGCGAGCGCCACAGACACCGCTACGAAGTGTCCAATGCCGTTCGGTCCGACCTGCTGGCGGCAGGCCTGCGCATCACATCGACGACGCCCGACGGAGATCTCGTCGAAGCCTGCGAGTGGCCGGATCACCCTTGGGGCCTGGGCGTGCAGTTTCATCCCGAGTTCAAGTCCAGACCCACGAAAGCGCACCCGCTGTTCAGGGATTTTGTCGCGGCCTGCTGCGCGGCCCGTCGTTGACAGGAGAATACGGCCGCGGGATACTCAAGCCCGATGTATTCTAAAATCCGTGTCCGGAATCGCGACCTCCCGCACACAGCCGGCGCGAGTATCGCGAGTATCGCGAGTATCGCGAAGATCGCCGGCTGCGTCGCCGCAGC
>JBDKUJ010000321.1:0-1635 GCA_039679665.1 Rectinema sp.
TGGAGAACGACTGGCGTTACTGGGGAGACGTGAATATCGATATCGACGCCGCGAACATCTGCGGTTCGGGGGACGTTGTCTGGCTTGCGACATCCGGCACCGTCCGGCAGCATTTCGATACCGCGCGGCAATACGGGAACTACCTGGAATTCATCCAGTCCGTCGCGGCACAGGACAAATCGCCCGAGGAAAAGGTCCTGCGGATACAGCTCGGATGCGCGAATACCCTCTACGAACTCCGGCGTGGAGAGGATTTTCTGTGGCCGTTCCGTTTTACGGCCGTACTGGTCCATCGCGACGCGAACTGGCTGTTCCATCAGATGCAGTTTTCATTTCCCACCACGCGTTTTCCCGACGAACGGGTATTCGAATAGGAAAGACGCGAGGGCGGCGCCCGAGAGGCGCATGAGGCGCATGAGGCGCATAAGGCGCATAAGGCGCATGGGTGAGCAAAGACGCCGCCCTCGCTCTCGTCCCCGCCCCGCGCGGTCTTGTTCCCGCAATTCGGATACTGCCGCGCCGGGTTGCGTGCTATACTCGCGCCGACAATGAAAAGAGCGGCATGGATACTCGCTATCGTGTTCGGCCTCGCTTTTCTCGGGGCGACGCTTTTGAACGCCGATCTCATATCCAAGAGCAGGCAGGCCCTCGCGAGCGGAGTGTTCCGCGATCCGGAGGCGGCGGAAACCGCTCGTTTCCACGTGATCGTCGTCATACCCGACACGGGCGACTCCTTTTTCGACGGCCTGCTGGAGGGCATCTCCGATTCGGCGTCCGAGGCGGACGCGGCGGTCCAAGTGTTCCGCTACCCCGGTCCTTCGGCCGCAGAGGCTGAGCGCTATTTCGAGATCGCCTTGCGCGCGAAAGCAGACGGGCTCATCATGTATGTCACGCGGGACGAGGACGTCGACGCGCGCGCCGCCAGAGCCGCCCGTGAAGGCGTGACCTTCATTCCCGTCGGCGCCAACGCTCCAGGAAGAAGCATCCCCGGCTTCATCGGTTCCGATCCCTTCCTGCAGGGGTTCGAGGGCGGAAAGCTCATCTGCGCCAGACTCGGCGCGCAGGCGCGGATCGGGGTCATCCTTCCTGCGAGCGAAACAGGCACAGCGGAAGAAGAGCCTTTGTATCGCGGGGTAGAGGCGGCCGTCCGCGCTTTCCCGGGGGCTTCCATAGAAATCGCCGCCTGGGAAAGGCCGGGAGTGCTCGCCGGCGAGGAGGCCGCGGTCTTGATCCTGCAATCGCGGCGCACGGTGAACGCCCTGTTCTGCTCGAGTTCCCGAAGCACAATGGGCGCCGCCCAGGTGGTCGTGGACATGAACAAGGTCGGGGAGATCCTCATCGTCGGCGCGGACGAGACAGCCGAGATCAGCAGGTACATCGACAAGGGGGTCGTCGTCGCCAGCATAGTGCGCGACTCGCGCCGCATAGGCAGAGAGGCCGTGCGGGCATTCTCCCTCGCGAAAGAGTCAGGACAGCCGCCCATCCCGGTCGAAGTCGGTTTCTTCGTGAAGACCGCAAAGGGTGCGAACGAATGAAGTCCGGTACGGTCAGGGGGAAGATAATCTCGAATTCGGCCATGATCCTCCTCGTCATGACCATCGCGACGCTGTATCTGGGGCTCGCATCCTCCGAACT
>JBDKUJ010000322.1:0-3163 GCA_039679665.1 Rectinema sp.
ATTGACTCGCATTTGCTCCGGTTTCTACGAACCCGTGCGCAAATGCCGCAAGTTCTGATAGCTTTTTCAAAAGTCTTCCGACTTTTGAAAAAAGCCTCTATTAAAGATAATTTGATTTTTGCACTCCCGCAAGACGGCCCGCTCGCGCGCATCTGTATGAACCGGCCCGGTTATTCGGGCCCGTGCCGGTAGTCGGCGCTTTGACCTTGTTCGCCTATTCGGGTACATTTGCGGAACGGAGCGCTCATGGATTTCGGCGACATTCTGGACGACTGGGAAGCGCTCAAAAAGCGCGAAGCGCGTGCGGCGAAAAACGCCGCGAAATCAGTGTCGAAAAAACCTCTGAAGCCCCCGGCGAAGGCAGATGCGTCCGCTCCAGCGTCCACTGGTAAATCCGCTCCAGTGTCCACCGGGGCGCGACCTTCGGCAACAGCCGCGGCAACAGTCGCGGCGCAAACCGCGGCTGTTGCCGAAGCGGCGGCGAAAAAGGCGCTCTCCCGCTGGCTCGACCTGCATGGTGTGGAGGATAAAGACAGCGCGGATCGCAATCCGGACGGAAAGGATTCCGGTCCGCAGGATCGCTCCGGCCGGATCGCCGAATCGGATCGCATCCGCAGGATGATACCCCAGGACAGCATCGATCTGCACGGCATGAACGGCCGGGACGCGGAAAACGCATTGCGGGCTTTCCTGGTCTCGGCCGTATCCAGGGGATTCGACAAGATTCTGATCATTCACGGAAAGGGAAACCACTCCCCGGGCGATCAGGTGTTGGGAGGAGTGGTGCGTCGTGTGCTCGAGAGTTCGGACTTGGCGGGCAGTTTCGGTTATGCCGGGCGCGACCAGGGGGGTCGTGGAGCCACCTGGGTTGCGATCAGAAAACCCGGTTATTTTTCGCGGTAGATGATCCGGCCGCGGGAAAGATCGTAGGGGGAAAGTCCTACTTTGACCTTGTCGCCGGGAACGATGCGGATATAGTGCTTGCGCATTTTTCCGGAAAGATGTGCGAGAATGATGTGTCCCTGCGGGAGTTCAACCCGGAACATCGTATTGGGAAGTGATTCCCGGACTATGCCTTCGACTTCGATGGCTTCTTCTTTCGCCACGTTTTCTCCTTGCTTGCGCCTTTACAGCGGATGAAATAGTATGGTCGGCCGTGGCGAATGTCAACCACGGGCGGAGATCCTGCAATGTGTCTTGACTTTCCGACGGTTTCATAGCATCTTGCCTCTCCTGTCGGTAACGATCATCCGCGGCTCGCGGCTCGCGGCGTCCGGAGGAAGGAATATGGAAAAGAGCTTCAACGAGCAAATGTGGAGTCTTCTGGTCGCGCAGAAGCGCGAAATACTCGACACACTCGCGGCTACGAACGCCGATTTTCGGGCTATCGTCGCCGAGATGGACCCCAAGGATTTCGCCGATGTCGCTTCCGATGATATCGACCGGAAAATGATTGAAGCGCTCGGGTCCCAAGACCTGAAACGCCTGCGTGCCATAGATGCGGCTCTTTCCCGCATCAACCAGGGGCGCTACGGCTCCTGCATGAAGTGCGGCAAAAAAATACCCTCCGAGCGCCTGACCGCCATTCCCTACGCCGTTCTCTGCATCGAATGCCAGAAAGGCGAGGAGCGGCGCAACCGCTAGCGGTACTTCTCAGACGTCTTCGATACCGACCTCTTTCCATTCGTGCGTTCCGTCCAGGTACCAAAGCGACCTGTAGCCGGCAGCTCCCGCATGTTCGCGCGCCAGTCCGTTGAAAGCACCTATGTGGCCGGGCGCATGCGCGTCGTCCCCCAACGTGACCCGGACTCCCGATTCCCTCATGTAGTTGAGCAGCGTGAGCGAAGGGTAGGGCGTGTCCACTTTGCGGCGCGCCACGCCGCCCGTATTGATTTCGACCACGACATTCTTTTTCGCGGCAAGTTCGATCGATGCGAAGGCTTCATCCCGGTAGGCAGTCGATTCTTCGTCGAAAAGCCGGCCTTTGCGGTTGTTTTTCCGTACCAGATCGAAATGCCCGAGAATATCGAAGCCGCCCGATTCGATCAGAGCACGGAGATTGTGATAGTACTCTCTCCAGGCTGGTTCGGCGTCTCCGCCCGAGGCCGCGGCCAGATGGGCGTCGAAGGCGGATTCGGATTCATCGACCGTGAAGATTTCGTTTCCGCCGAGTTTTATATAATGCACCGATCCGATCAGGAAATCGGGGCTGATCGAGGCAAAAAGACCGTCCCCGGGTGCACAGACATCTTCGATCCAGTCGGCTTCCAGTCCGAGAAGGATTTCCAGACCTTCGGGTTTCCATGCGGCGGCGAGAGCGCGGATAGTGCGTGCGTATTCTTCGAGCCTGGTCCCGGGCATGTTCCACTTTGTGGTGAAGGGAAGGGGCGCATGCGAGGAAAAACCGAGAATACTGTAGCCGGCCGCATGGGCGGCCGCGGCCATGGACGAGGCGTCCGCTTTTCCGTCGCAGAATTCACAGTGCGTATGATAGCTGAATTTCACCCGGCAAGTATAACCGCGGTCCTGATGGAGGGGTACTGACCCGGCAATTAAAAAGAAACCGTTTCGTCTGGAATGGGCTTAGCCGTAGCGGCCCATTCCAGACGCTTCAATAGTTTTTCAATTGCCGGGTCAGTAAGCGGGGGCGGTCCTGATGTCTTCCTTCGAGCTGACCGCGCTCCCCGCGCCGCGGGATTCGCGGGGTCCTGATCGCCTTGACCGCGGCATCGGGGCCCCCTACTATTGAGTCGATGGAAACCGAGAAGGCGATGGGAACCGGCCATGACGTACCCGGTTACGAAGTACGGTTGCGGACTCTGCTCGACGCGCTGCCCGACATCGTATATGCACTGGACGAGGAGGGGCATTTTGTATTCCTGAACGCCGCGGTCCGTTCCATCGGATACGAACCTGAAGAACTCCTCGGCAGGCATTTCGTGGAGATTCTCCATCCGGAAGACAGAGAGAAGGTCTCGCGCCGTGAAGTCCTCGGCCGGATACGGTCCGGCGAATTGGCCGCGCCGGTACCGCCCAAGCTTTTCGACGAACGCCGATCGGGCGATCGGATGACGCGCGATCTCGAAGTCCGCCTCCTTCCCAAGGGCGGAGGGGAAATGCGCTACGGTTCGGTTAATGCGTATGGTGAATCCGATCCGGTTCC
>JBDKUJ010000323.1:0-3898 GCA_039679665.1 Rectinema sp.
AAGACAGCGCGGCATTCAGCTCCTCGGCCAACAGATTCATCGTTAGCTCCTAGCCCTTCGGGCGCATATTTACCGCAACCCTAGCCCCGCAAGGGCGGTCTGTCAAGAAAAGACGCCCCTTTGGGGGCGGATGCAAGCGTCTGGAAGATTCCTCAGAGTGCCACCGACGGCACTCTGAGGAAGAGTGTGGGTGCAAGCGAAGGCTGTGTGCATAATTGACAATATATCGATTCGATGATTTTATATTGATTGAACGAATTTGAATATTTCGGAGGAAATCGTGAAGAAAACTATCGCTGTAGTGCTCGTGCTTTTTGCGGCCGCGGGCATTGCCTTCGCTCAGGTAGATCTTTCCAAGGTAAAGAACGGCACCTACTTCGCCCAGCAGGACAGCTATTCGTCTTCCGGCTGGAAAGGCCAGGTGGTCGTGGATGTGGCCGGCGGAAAGATCACGGACGTACAGTGGAACGGCGTTTCCAATATCGCCGGTGCCGCCGACAAAAAAAGCTACGCCGCTGCGGGCAAGTACGGCATGGTCAAAGCTTCCAAGATCAAGGCCGAGTGGGATGTACAGGCCAAAGCCGCCGAAGCCTGGCTCGTGAAAACCCAGGACGTCAACTTCTCCAAGCTCGACGCGAACGGCAAGACAGACGCGATTTCCGGCGCCACCCTCACCGTGTCCGAGTTCTTCGAACTGGTCCGCAAGGCTCTTTCTTCCTCTCCGGTCGCCAAAGGCGCCTACTCCAAGGACGGTTGGTTCTTCAAGGAAGCAGCGGCCTTCGACAGCGCCGGCTGGAAGGATTCCGCCCTCGTCACGGTCGTGAACGGCAGCATCGTCGATGTGATCTGGAATGGCAGCTCCAAGGACGCCACCAAGAAATCCAAGATCGTCGAATCCGTGTCCGGCAAGTACGGCATGGAAAAAGCCGCCAAGCAGGGCGCCTGGCATGTACAGGCCGAAAAGCTCGAAGCGGCGATCGTAAAAGCCGGCGATCCGTCCAAGATCGCGCTCAAGTCCGACGGCAAGGCCGAAGCCGTGTCCGGCGTAACCATTTCCGCCAACGTGGTCGCGCTTGCCATCGAAGCGCTCAAGGCCGCGAAGTAAGAAACGGTCGAAAGCTTTATGCGTACCCGCCCAGTGCGGGTACGTGGGTTCATAAAGGGCGGCTTCCGCAAGGAGGGCGCCCTTTTTCTATTTCGCCGCCCGCGCCGCCGTCTATTTCGCCGTCTGTTCCGCCGAACCGATCATGGCCACGGCTCTGACCGGAGAACCGTCGCTCGAAGGCATCTTGAGGGGAAGGCACGAGAATGTGAAAACCGGGGCATCGATGGCGTCCAGGTTCGTGAGGTTTTCCACGATCACAAGCCCCGCCCGGAAAAGGATTTTGTGGATGGGGAAATCTTCCGTGTCCACCCGGTCCACGGATATCATGTCGAGGCCAATGCCTCTCAAGCCTAAACCGCACAAAAGGTTGGCCGCTTTTTCGGTGAGCACGGGGAACTTGCCGAAATAAGATTCCCGGCCCCATCGTGTCGACCAGCCGGAGCGGAACAGGACAAAGTCCATGCCGCGGATGGACTCGGCATGACGGTCGATCAGGCTTGCGTCGATAGCGCCGTCCAGACAGCCGGAGACATCCAGAAGCGTAGCGGTCCCGATGTAGTGGCCGGCATCGAAAGCGTCGAGGGTCTTCGCGCCCGTGACGATATGTCCGGGTGCGTCCATATGCGTGCCCGTATGGGAATACATGGTGATGAGTTTTTCGGCGAAGCCTTCGCGCAGAATCGTCGTGGCCTGGACGATTTTCGGCCCTTCGGTGCCCGGATAGACCGGCATATTCTCCGAAATATATTGGGTAAGATCGATAACCTTCATGAAACCCCCATTCAGTATGCTGGTCAGTATGTTGGTCAGTATGCCGGCGGCGCAAGGGAAGCGAACAGGGCCAGCACCGCATCGATAACCTGGACCTGTTGCCGGCCAGTGGTTATTTCGGCGGCGCCGTCGCCGTCCTGCGGACCATAGTCGCCGAACTGTGCGTGATTGCCGCCTTCGATGACCCGATAGACCGTATCGGGCGGCAAAAGCGGTTTGGCCTTTTCGATCTTCTCCGCGGTCGCCAGATGGTCGTTCGTCGCCCGTATCGACAGCACGGGCAGGCCCGTCGCGGCAAGATTCGAGCCGCCCGACGGATACGATGCCAGAAAAACGAGAGCGGCTACGATCTCAGGATTACGCGACGCGTACAGCGCGGCGGCGACGCCGCCCAGCGAATGTCCCGCAAGAACCCAGCGCCCCGTGTCCGGCACTTCTTTCATCGCCCTTTCAAGTGCGCCGGTACCGAGAATCGCAAAACCAAAGGGGGCTTTCAGAATGGCCGCCGGCCGCCCCGATTCGGCGACTGCGCGCGCCAGATAGGAATACGCCCCGGGCGGTACCCGGGCGCCGGGATATATCGCCAACCCGGGTTCGCCGGACTTCGCTTCCACTGGAAGGAAATACAGATCGCCTTCGACTTCCCGCACCACGACACGATCCGTCGAAACGCGGTATCCGGGGCTGGAACGGTCGGGAAGAGATTTCAATACCGTTCCGGACGCCAGGACGAGCAGCGCGAGAATGAGTACCAGGACGATGCCCCAGGCCCGGCGTTTCTTTTTCCTTCCGGCGCCGGAATCCATGGCCACCCCGCCCTTCTGTGACGAATTCCCCTTCTGCGACGAATTACCCAATATCATGCCCCTTTTTCGATATCCGCGGAGCGAAAGGAAAAACCGAAGGAAGCGGATTCGCCGGGCTCGATCGTTATCGCGTCGGGCGCGGAGCGTACGGACTCGACGCAAAGCATTTCCAGGTATTCCTCGTCGCCGAAATCGACCATTTCACGGCTTCTTTCGATCCAGGGATTCCAGACAAGAGTCGACGGGCAGCCCCACTGTTCGATCGCAATCCTGCGCCCGAGCTTGCGGTCCATGATCGTCTTGGGCGCTCCCGACCCGTAGATGCGGTTGGTTTCCGCCTGAATCACGACGGCGTCCTTCTGGACGCCTTCTTTCCCGCCCGGGAGTCTGTCCTGGTACGCGACACCGTCCAGCCCTTCTACCTCCGCCTGAGCGATATCGCCTACACGGAAATAAGGATGGAAAGCCCCCGTCGAAACCCAGGGAGCCGAGTCGGTATTTTGGGTGGTCAGTTCGAGCGACATGCCCTCGCCCACGGAAATATCGAGCCTTGCCCGGAATTCGTGCGGCCAGCGCGCTCTGGTAATTTCATTCGATGCGGTGACGAGCGAGATTTCCGTCGTCTTTTCCCCGGACCATGCGGCTTCGACATTCCAGTCGACGAGGCGAAGAAACCCGTGCAGGGGCTGGTTTGCGTCGGAAGGATGCGGACCGAACCAGGGCCAGCAGAGAGGAATGCCGCCCCTTATGGCCTTGCCCGGCTCGAAATGGCTCTGCTTGCTCAGGAAAATCGTTTCGGTTCCGCCCGATGGCCGGAAGGACAGGACATGTGCCCCGTACAGGGAAATGTCGGCGGTCGAGCCGCCGCAGGCGATCCGCGCAACCACGATGCCGGGAACTTTTCCCCGGAATGCGACCCGGCCGCTGACGCCGAATTTTTCGTTCAGTGTCTGAATATCTGGACCATGCATGGCTTTCTCCTTCGTGTCTGTCGCCGCACTGCGCGTGACGCGTGAATCGAAGGGAAGCCGCTTCCCTTCGGGCCTGCGCGGCGGCTATCATGGTACGCGGACAAAGGCGGCGGCCGCAATGCCTTTTGCGGCCGCGACGCCGTCCGGGAAACGGTCGAACGCCGACGGAAGCATGAAGACAGACGAAAGCATGGAGATATCGGTGAGCGCGCAGAATATGATCCATTCCACGCCATCCACACCAC
>JBDKUJ010000324.1:0-2010 GCA_039679665.1 Rectinema sp.
GCTCCGCCCCGCGCGAGCGCAAAACCGCGATAGTCCGCCGCGGAATTGCGATCGGCATGCACGGCGCCGCTGCTTCCGCTCTCCGTCGAAAGGGCAAAAGGCAGCATGCGCACGGCCAGTCCTTTCGAAGTCCGGACGAAAGCCACAACGACCCCACCAAGCGGAAGGAACGTTATCTCGGCTGTGGAGCCGAGGTCGGGCAGCGCTTCCTCTCCGGTCATGCCCAGCCGCTCTGTCAGGCTGCGCGCAATGAGCCTGAGCGCGGCGCGGAAGGCTTCGTCGACCCGGCCGCGGGCCACGAGGAAGGAAATTCGCTGCGCGAAAATGCCGCGCAGCGAATCGAGAAAATCGATCCGGTACGATTCAGGCGCATCGCGCCTGACCGCAAGGGCCTGGGCGCAGGCTTCCCCGAAGGCCGCATCGGCGCCGGCGACATCGTTCAAGTCCAGTAAATCCTTTCCCTTTTCCGCCAACGCGAGAGCCCGGTACAGAGGCGAATCGATTTCCTCGAGGAGTGCGCAGGCGGCCGAGGCCTGGTCCGCCGCCTCGCCATACGAACCGCGCTTCCTTGCCGCCGTCGCCAGGACCGTGAGCGCCCTGCCTTTGACCGAAGCAGCCGCGGAAGCTGCAAGAGGCCCGAGAATCGTGAGAGCATCGGCTTCCGCCAGTGATTCCTCGTCCATCCTGCACCGGTTCTCCATGCGCACGGCGCGGGCATCAGCCTCCTGTCTCGCCATTCCGCATGAGGAAGCCTCCTTCACGGCCGAATCGGCCTGCCCGGCCGCTTCGGAATAGCGCCCCATGCCCGCGAGAATCCCCGCTTTCAGCATGGGCAATGAGACGCGCGCGCTCGCGGACAGGTTGCCCGACACCAGTTCCAGCCTGCTCCAGGCCTCGCCGAAACGACCCATCGCGCAAAGTGCGCGGGCCTGTCCGAGCCGCAGCGTGACGCCGTACTTGTTCTCGGCCTGCAAATACCGCTCGGCTTCGCTGTAATAGCCGAACGCCATTGCGTAGCGGGAAGAACTCTCGGCGAGCTGCCCAAGGTACATGAACGCGACTCCACCCTCCACATTCCTGCCCAGGGACTGCGCGGTTTCGGTGGCGGTCGTGAACACGGCTTCCGAATTCTCCCGCTCGCCTGATCGATACAAAGTGACACCGAGAGCAACCGACGTCTCCAAAGCCTGTTCTTGCATATCGAGTCCGCTGAAACCTTCGACCGCGGCGCGATAGCCGCGCGCGGCATCCGCAAGATCGCCCATCGCATAGCGCACAAGGCCTCTGGTCGCGTCCGCGACTGCTTTCTCGTACGCGTCCCCTTCCATCGCGAGCGCATACCCTCGAACAAATGAATCCGCCATTTTTTCGGTGTCGCCGGGCTCGCGGCGATAGTTGAGCATCGACGCCCGATCCAGGAGAGCCCGCGCCTCCGCTTCCCTGTCGCCGACCGCGGACGCGATGCGCGATGCTTCGTCGAGAAGGGCCACCGCACCATTAAACTCACCCCGCGACTGCGCCCTGATCCCCAGGCAAATCAACGCCCAGGCTTCGGCCCTTGCATCGCCCGCATTTCTGAAAATGGACAGGGCCGCTTCCAGAGCTTCGGGGCCGTCGTCGGCCGGAAGCCGCAGATGCAACTGACACTCCTCGTCCCCGAGAAGGACATAGGCTTTCTCCGCTTCCGTGGACGCAATGCTCCGCGCATTCCTGAACAGCTCCAACGCCGCCTTGAATTTGCGCGCATGCACCAGATCACGCCCTTTCGCCAGCACCCCGGACGTCGTCCCGACGGAATCGGCCATCGCAGCCTCCTTGAAAGCGACCACTTTCTTTGACCGCATCGGCGATTGTAGTACGTACAAGACGGAAAAGGAACCGGGAACGGCGAACACTTTCCCCGAGACAGGACCAGGCTCTAAGCATAATACCTAGGCGACTTCCCAATATGCCTATTTCTCGCCGCCTTCTTCCATGAAATCATTCATATGCTTTACAAAACGGCAAATA
>JBDKUJ010000325.1:0-2471 GCA_039679665.1 Rectinema sp.
GCCCTCACCGACTTCGCCGCTCTCGTCAGAACGGCGATCGAAGAGAAAATCGACATTATTTTCGCGGGCGCCGGCCTTCCCGTAAATCTTCCGGAATACCTTGTCGAAGGCGCCCATACCATGCTGGTTCCCATAGTATCCTCGGGTCGCGCGGCGGTTCTCCTTGCGAAACGCTGGCTGGACAAATACGGCTACAGGCCCGACGCCTTCGTGGTGGAGGGGCCGAAGGCCGGCGGGCACTTGGGCTTCAAGCGCGAACAGATCGAGGATCCTGCGTATGCGCTCGAGCGCCTGGTACCTGAAGTGGTCGAAGCGATTCTGCCCTTCGCGGGCGAACACGGGCCCATTCCTGTCATCGCGGGCGGCGGCGTCTACACGGGTGCCGATATCCGGACTATTTTGGATTTGGGAGCTTCCGGCGTTCAGATGGCCACGAGGTTCGTGGCCACCGAGGAATGCGACGCTTCGCCCGATTTCAAACAGACCTATCTGGACGCCCGCGAAGGCGACCTGGAGATCATCTCGAGCCCGGTGGGCATGCCCGGTCGCGCTATCCACAACGGTTTCCTCGAGGCTGTCGCGCAGGGCGCGAAAGCGCCGTACTCCTGTCCCTACCACTGCATCGTCACGTGCGACCCGGCGAAAGCCCCCTACTGCATTTCGCTGGCCTTGCGGAACGCCCAGATGGGGCGTCTGGGCAGCGGTTTCGCCTTTGCGGGCGCCAACGCCTGGCGGGTTGACCGTCTCGTGAATGTGAAGGACCTTGTGGACGAACTGGAAGCGGATTACTCCAGAGTCCGGAACTGAGGTTCGTGCCTGACAATGAAAACGAAAGGGGCTGCCCTTTTGGGACAGCCCCTTTCGTTTTCATGTCGCCGGCCGGAACGAATCCCGGCCGGAGCGTGAATTAGTACCTGCCGCCGCCGTAGCGGGGACCGTCGTTGCGGGGCTTGTCCATAGCCTCGTTCACGCGGAGCTGGCGACCGTCCATCATGAAGCCGTTGGCGCCGGCAATGGCGGCCTGAGCTTCTTCGTCGGTGCTCATCTCGACGAATCCAAAGCCTTTGGACTGGCCGGAATCGCGGTCGGTGATGATCTTCGCGGAGAGGACAGTGCCGTAGTTCGCGAAGATGTCGCGGAGCGCGTCTTCATAGCTGCCGTAGCTGAGGTTTCCGACGTAAAGTTTCTTGCCCATGAAATGTTCCTTCACCCGATGGCGTTGCCTCGGGCATCAAAAAGTGATCCGCTTATCCAGGATAAGCCGTTCCTGGTTCCGCGCCGTCCGCCTGCGGAACCAGAAGTGAGGGGAGATCCTGACAAAGGGAGTAATTTCTTTTCGCGGTAGGACCAATGCGGTAGGAAAAGCCCCTTCCACCACGCGTGAGCGCTATGGAACGGAAATTTCCGTTCAGAGTCATCTTTCCGGAAAGTGCATTACGGACGGTTTCTAACAAATTCTCTCTCTCGTAGTGGAATATATGACATATTTGGTCATCGTGTTAAGGGGGGAATCACGATTATTCCGGAATAGCACTGTAAAAGTGACGAATATTCTGCTAATCTCGCCACAATGGCCGGAACAGGAGCTACGGAAGAGCAGGGACGCGGTATCGCGGCGATGGCCGCCTGCGCGTTTTTCTGGAGTCTTGCGGGCGTTTTCATCAAACTCGTGGACTGGAATCCCTTCGCCATCGCCGGCGCCCGGAGTCTGATCGCATCGCTCTTCCTTTTTGCATGCGTGCGCAAACCGAAATTTTCGTTCCGGCCGGCACAGATCGGGGCCGCGCTCGCATATGCCGCGACCATGCTGCTTTTCGTCTTCGCCAACAAGCGCACTTCCTCGGCGAACGCCATACTCCTGCAGTACGGGGCGCCCATCTACGTCGCCCTGATGAGTTCCTTCATGCTGAAGGAACGGCCGAAAGCCGAAGCCTGGGCGGCTTTGGCCGCGGTAGTGGTGGGCATGGGGCTCTTCTTCAAGGATGGATTGGGCGGCGGATCTCTTGTGGGCGATATCGCCGCTACCCTGGCGGGAGTCACATTCGCGCTTCATATCGTGCTCATGCGCAAGCAGAAGGATGGTTCGCCGCTCGAATCCCTGCTGCTCGGTCACATAGCTACGGCCATTGTCGCCATCGGGATCGCCTTTTTCCTGCCGGCCCCAGTCTTTACCGGCAAAGCGATTGTCGCGATATTGGGTCTGGGCGTCGTGCAGATCGGCATGGCCGGGCTGTTCTTCGCATACGGCATCAAGCGGGTTACCGCACTCCAGGGGGTTCTCATCGCGGTGATCGAGCCGGTTTTGAACCCGCTGTGGGTGTACCTGGCCACGGGCGAGAAGCCGACGGCCGCGGCGGTCGCCGGAGGCGGGATTATCGTGACAGCCGTGCTGGTATCTTCCGTGATATCGGTGCATCGCGCCAGAACGAGGAAAACGACACAATGAAGCAGACGTTCTTCTCTGCGACCAT
>JBDKUJ010000326.1:0-2486 GCA_039679665.1 Rectinema sp.
GAAATCGATTTTCGGACTCCGTTCATGAAACCCGAAGCGCCTGGACCGAGCGAACCGTGGAAGCCTCGCGAAAAGCCCGAGGCGCATAAAAAGCCCTCGATTCTCCTCGTGGACGACGGTGAAGTGAACAGAGAGATAATGGTCCGAATGCTCGCTTCGCGGGGCTATGCCTGCGATACGGCCGACGGCGGAGCTTCCGCCCTGGAACACTGTGCCGACAAGGACTACGACATAGTATTCATGGACTGCTTCATGCCGGGTATCGACGGATATGCGGCCGCGTCGCGGCTTCGGGAAATACGCGGCCCCGATCGGCCGAGAATTGTCGGCATGAGCGCAATGCTGCGCGGCGGCGAAGCCGAGCGCTGCAAAGAGGCGGGAATGGACGACATGATCGCAAAACCCTTTACCGTCGACGAGTTGGCGAAAAAAATCGCGTTTTGGGGAGATATCCGCGGACGGTCCGGATCGACGGAAGGCGAATAACGGAAGGCGAATAACGAAAGGCTCCGCTTCCAGGGTAGGGAACCGGAATTATCGCCTGCGGACTTGCCCGGGGTCGCAGGATTCCGTATCGTTGAATCATGACGATCGGAAAAGCGCTTCGCCGGCCTTTGCGTCCCGGCTACTTCAACGCCACACTGTGGATCATAGCCGTCAATGTCCTGTGCTTCGCCGCCGCGCTCGTTTTTCCGCGGCTGAAAGCGTATATGGCACTGAATCCCGCCCTGACGCTTTCAGGATTCGTGTGGCAGCCCTTCACCTATATGTTCGCCCATTCCGATCTTACGCATCTTGCGGTGAACATGCTCGGTCTGTTCATGTTTGGAACGCAGGTCGAACGTGCCCTCGGCAGCAGGGAATTCCTTCTCTATTATATTCTCACCGGTCTGATGGCTGGATTGTTCTCGCTGGTGGTGTATATCGTCACGGGATCGTGGTATGTGATGCTTCTGGGCGCTTCAGGCGCCCTGTTTGCGGTCATGCTGGCTTTCGCGGTCCTGTACCCCGATGCCCGCGTATTCCTTTGGGGAGTGCTTCCGCTGCGCGCGCCCGTGATGGTCCTCGGCTACACGGCGATCGAAATAGCCTCTCAGCTTTTCAGCTTCAAGACTTCAGTGGCCCATCTCACACACCTTGCGGGTTTTGGATTCGGCTGGCTCTATATCGCGGTCAGACTCGGCGTCAATCCCGCCAAGAGGCTTATCGGAAGGCGCTAACATCGGCCGATGTCCGATGTTAGATTTCCGCGTCCGATGCGCGCATCCGATGTCCGATGGGTATCAGGACTGTGTTCCGGTCCGCTCGTTTTCAATGACTTCGTGCATCTTATCCAGATCGGACATGACGTGGTCCACGATCGCCTGTTTTTTGTCGTCCCGGAAACGATATTCGCTCTTTATTCCTTCGAGATAGTCATGCGTGTCCGTGGGATTTCCCACCATATAGACCATGCGGTCGCGATGCAGGATATCGTCTTCCATTTCGCCCGACGGATTCAAACGCAAAATGTTGCCGTTAACTGACACCAGACACAATTTGGAGAAATTTTTGACGTACGACGCGATCTCGCGCACGCCCCGCTTGGTTTCCGGCTCCCAGGGTCTGTATCGGGTTCCTGCCGGGAATACCAGAACCAGTTTGCCTGAATGTTTGATCTTTCCCAGCGTTCGCATAGCCGCACGGTTGATCTGGTTGCTGCGCATGAGTTCGGATACGAGGCGGTTCGGATCCTTGAGGATCCGTTTGACGATTTCTATCGAACGGCTCGGGTATATGACGATGCGCGAATAAGCCTGCGTGAAAGCGCTTACGATGGCGTTGGATTCGTTGAGTTTGATGCCGGCGATAGCGACGAGCGATTCCGCAATTTCCGCGCCTTCGGGCCCCGCCTGCCTCAAAAGATAATGGAAAACGGGCAGATCGAAATTCGAATAGTGTTCAAGCAGAAGCAAACACGGCTCTCCCGTTCTGGCCGTGTCGAGGAGCGATTTCAGATTCTCGATGCCGCGAATCTCCGACCGGGGTTCGAGGTGATCGGCGATGATGGAGTCTATATGCGGGAGAAGGGCCCGGTTGCCTTCCTGGTAGACATTGTCTTCGCTCACCGAGGTCTGTACCCCCGATTTGGATACAAGGCGCGAAATAAGATGAGCGTATTTCTCGTAAATAGAATTCAAGGAATGCTCCCGATGCGCCCGAGAATATGCGAAAACATCATAACAATAATATGCACGGGAGCGGGCGTATGTCAAACTGGTGCAGGCCGCGAATCGCGACGGGCATTGGCCGGCGGAGACGACATATCCGCAGCCATCGCCCAAAAAAAACGGCCGCCCTTTCGGGCGACCGTTCTTCACGTGGAGGTGAGGGGAATTGAACCCCTGACCTCTTGAATGCCATTCAAGCGCTCTAGCCAACTGAGCTACACCCCCGCGAAGGCTCGCGAATCGTAGCCGGAAAGCTTTGAAAATGTCAAGCGGGGA
>JBDKUJ010000327.1:0-2930 GCA_039679665.1 Rectinema sp.
ATGCCTTTTGCGGCCGCGACGCCGTCCGGGAAACGGTCGAACGCCGACGGAAGCATGAAGACAGACGAAAGCATGGAGATATCGGTGAGCGCGCAGAATATGATCCATTCCACGCCATCCACACCACCCGCGCCGCAGAGCGGCCCTTCCCGCATTTCCTCGCTGGCCGGGCTGTATCCCGAATCCGCCTGCGCGGACCAGGCGCGCCGCTGGGCTTCCCTGCGCGACAGCATGGGCGCAACCGGCGCGTCCGGAAATACCGGCCATCGCGGGGAATCGGGCTTGCGGTTTTATTCCGCCCCCGGACGGACCGAACTGGGCGGCAATCACACCGACCACAACCACGGACGCGTTCTCGCCGCCGCGGTCGACCTCGACTGCATCGCCGCCGTGCGCCGGCGCGACGACCTCGTCGTGCGCGTCAGGTCCGAAGGCTACGAAGCGTTCGAACTCGACCTCGCGGAACTCGAGCCCCGTCCCGACGAGGAAGGTTCCACCGCCGCACTCGTACGCGGCGCGGCCGGATGGATTTCGGACCGCCATGCCGCGGGCGGAAGGCGTGTTTTGCGCGGTTTTGAAGCGAATATCCGTTCCAGCGTTCTATCGGGCTCGGGCCTGTCGAGTTCGGCCGCGATCGAAGTCCTTTTCGGCACCATTCTCGCGGACCTCTCAGGACTTTCCCTGTCCGCGGTGGAAATCGCGCGCATGGGCCAATACGCCGAAAACCGCTTTTTCGGCAAACCCAGCGGCCTCATGGACCAGACCGCCAGCGCTGTCGGAGGCATCACGGCCATCGATTTCGCCGATCCCGAATCGCCCGAAGTCCGTCGCATCGATTTCGATTTTGCGGATTACGGCTATTCGCTCGTCGTCGTAGACTCAGGCGGAAGTCATGCCGACCTTACGTCCGACTACGCGTCCATACCGGCCGAAATGAAAGCCGCGGCCGCAGTGTTCGGCAAAACCCACCTGCGCGGCCTGACCCGGTCCGACCTGGCTTCCCGGGCCACGGAAATCCGGAAAACCTGCGGCGACAGGGCTTTTCTGCGCGCCTGGCACTTCGCGGGCGAAAACGAAAGGGCATTCCGGATGGCGGCCGCGCTCGAGTCGGGCCGGCTCGAAGAATATTTCGGCCTCGTACGGGCGAGCGGCGACTCGTCCTGGAGGTTCCTGCAGAATCTCTATCCGCCGCACAGGCCCGAAGAACAGGGACCCGGCCTCGCCCTGGCGCTGGCCGAGGAATTCCTTTCCGGCGAAGGCGCGTGCAGAGTGCATGGAGGCGGATTCGCCGGCACTGTGCAGATCTACGTGCCCACGGCGCGGCTTGCCGGCCTGCGCGCCCTCCTCGAACCCATATTCGGCGCGGGTTCCGTGATTCCGGTCTCGATCCGCCCCGTCGGAGCGGCGATAATAGAGCCTTCGGCGATCCCGTAAAGGAGCGTGCGCATGAGCGACGGAAAGAAAGGCTTCAGACCCTACCTCGGCCTCACCTTCCTCATCGGATTCGGTTTTTTCACCATGGGTCTCATGGACCCGCTGTATGACACCTACGCCCCCGTTTTCCTGGGCAAATACATCTCCAAGATGACCATCATCGGAATGGTGATGACCCTGGACAATATTTTCGCCCTCTTCCTCATCCCGATATTCAGCATCTGGTCGGACAGGACGAACACCAGGATCGGGCGCCGCATGCCGTTCATCGTAACCCTGCTGCCGCTCACCGCAGTGTTCTTCGGGCTGATACCCTACGCCGCGGGCGTATCGCTCGCAGTCCTCATCCTCGCGATTTTCGCGCTCAACCTGACCAAACAGGGCGTGCGGGGACCGGTCGTGGCGCTGATGCCCGATATCATCCCGGCCGAATTGCGGTCCGAGGCCAACGGCGTCATCAACACGATGGGCGGCATCGCGACAATCGTCGGCACGATAGGACTTGCGCGGCTCATGGATGTGGACACCGTGCTGCCCCTCCTCGGGCGGACCAAGGATCGCCTGCCCTTCCCGCTCGCAGGTATTCTGGTGGTGCTGGCCGTGCTCCTTCTTTTCCTTTTCGTCAAGGAAAAGAAGGGCGCCCGTTCGGACGCCGAGCCCGAAAAACGCGTCCCCGTCGTCGAAAGCTTCAGGATGATCGCGGGCCAGAAGGACAAAAGCGCCCTTTATATCCTCATTTCGATTTTCCTGTGGTTCCTGGGCTACCAGGGCGTGCTTCCCTTCATCGGCAGGTACTCGATCGATGTCCTGGGCACATCGACAGGCACGGCGGCGCTCGCGGCGGGCATGGTGGGCGTGGCGTACGCCATTTTCGCCATCCCTTCGGGCTATGCCGCGCACAGGATCGGACGCAGAAAGACGATCCGCACAAGCCTCGTCGTGATCGCCGCCCTTACGCTCCTGCTTTTCGTCCATGATCCCCTGACCGCCGGACTCGGTTCGTCGGTGCGGCTGTACAGTTTCTGGGCGATCATGTTCGCCTTCGGTATTTTCTGGGTTTCGGTGGTCACCAATTCGTTCCCCATGCTCTGGCAGATGGCCAGCTGGGGTACGATGGGCGTCTACACGGGGCTCTATTACACGGCGAGCCAGGCGGCGGCGATCCTCGCGCCCCTCCTGACGGGAGCGATCATCGATCTGACCGGCTACCGCGGCATCTTCCTGTTCTGCTCGATCTGCATGGTTGCGGCATTCCTGGTGATGGGTAAGGTGACTGGCGGCGAGCCGGAACGCGTAGTAGAATGATTTTCAGTACGGAACGTTGCGCGCCCCCAGTTTGAGGGCCATATTCCGATGTTCCGGGGAGGATCGGTATGAAATCGCAGGACAAGCAGAAAACGGCTGAAAAAAAGAAACCCCTGAAGACGTTGAAGGAAAAGAGGGCCGAAAAACACGCCAAGAAGGACGCCAAAGACCACGACGCCGAATAAGTCCGG
>JBDKUJ010000328.1:0-5524 GCA_039679665.1 Rectinema sp.
AAGCTTGCCGATCACCGAGGCGAGGGTGACCCAAAAAGCGGACGCTTCGGGCATTGTGCTGGTTTCACCCCGGATCAATGCGCCTGCCGCATTCATGAAGAGCTGGGCTCCCGCAAAGAAAACCACAAAAGCGATGACGGCGGTGGCCATGGTTTCGGCCCTGCCGTGACCATAGGGGTGTTCGCGGTCGCCGGGTTTTGCGGCCATGCGGCCCGCCAGCAGGGTCATGATGGAGATGAGTACGTCGGTGGCGGAATCAGTACCGTCCGAAAGCACCGAAAGGCTTCCGGACAGGAGGCCTGTCGTGATTTTTCCGACGGCAAGCACGAAGTTGCCCAGCAAAGCGATCCATGATGCCTTTCGGATGATGAGCGCGCGATCGTTCATTTCAAGATCCTCCACGGCTCGTCCGGCTTCTCGAGGTATATTCCGCAGCGAAGCCCGCGCCCAAAGTCGTGATAAAAAAAGCCGGCGAACCGCCGGCTTATGGCGATTTTCTGTTTCCGTCTCAGGTTCCGGGCGCCCTCTCCGCCAGGATACCGTCTGCCGCGCGCAGGCCCGATGCCCAGGCCGCGGTGATCCCCCTGCTCGTGCCCGCGCCGTCGCCGATGAGATAAAGACCCTCGGCGGCGCGGAAATAGCGATCCGCGAATACCGGCCGGTTCGCGTACAGTTTGATCTCCGGGTAGTACATGATGGTGCTCGGGTGCAGGAGCCCGGGTACGATCGAATCGAGCATTTTCATGCCGTTCCAGAGTGCTCGCAGGACTTTGGCCGGCGCTGAAAGACCGATATCTCCAGGCGTGCAGGAAGCCAGGGTCGGCTCGAAATCGTACAGGTCGCCGTTGAAGGAGGAAGCGAAGGACCGCTTGCCCAGACGAAAATCGCCGACGCGCTGCATGATGGGCCTGCCGCCGCCTATGAGCGCGGCCTGGACGCCCAGCATGCGTGCATAGGCCTGCCCGGACGCCAGCGGCTCGGTCAGTGTCACCGTCTTGAGCATGGCGAAATTGGCGAGCCCGTTCGAGGGTCTGGAGGACGACCATGCGTGGCCGTTCACCGAATACCAATAGCCGGACTCGGCGTCGCCGTAGCGTTCCTGTACGACATGGGCCGCCCG
Organism: Rectinema sp.; assembly: GCA_039679665.1. Taxonomy (GTDB): domain Bacteria; phylum Spirochaetota; class Spirochaetia; order Treponematales; family Rectinemataceae; genus JBDKUJ01. The sequence continues at coordinate 1,121 of JBDKUJ010000328.1, forward strand.
CGAATTGGTGCAGAATGTCCTGGTTTTCTTGGGGAAGAGGAATTTCGGGTCGTAATAATCGCGGACGATCGGATAGTGCTCTTCGCGGGTTTCTATGCGTATTCCCACGTCGACGACATTGTCCTTGTAGGTGATGTTCGCGGCTTTCATCATGTCCTGGAGGAAGGAGAAGCCGCTTCTTCCCGGCGCGAGGACAAGGTCGCGGTACCTGATTTCACGCTTGTCGGTGACGATCCGTCCATCCGCGGCATCGAGCGACAGCATCTGCTCGCCCAGCGAAATTTCCGCCCCCAGCTCCTTGAGCCGGGCAATAAGTCTCTTGATGAGATCCAGCCCGCCGTCGGTTCCCAGATGGGATTGCCGCACCGAAAGCAGGGATGCTCCGATCTTTTCCGCCCTGTGCGCATAAAGATCGAGATTGCGTTTTTCCAGGATCGTAGGTTCGAGGAATCGCTCGACGCGGTCCAGGTACTCGGTCGCCGAGTCTTTTTCCCAACAGTCCTCGGGAAAACCGATAGGCCAGGAGAAATTCATTTTGCAGTCATTGCGCAGGCCGCCCGAGGAATATTCGTTGCGGTCGAGCATGAGGATGCGGAAATCCGGTTTTCGGCCGAGCAGTTCGAAAGCGGCTCCCAACCCTGCGGGGCCGGTGCCCACGATGACGACGTCGTACGGTTTATTCACGGAAATCGACCTTTTGACGGCTGAGGAACAGGCATAGGAGAGCCCCGGGGTGCACCCCGGGGCTCTCCTGTTGGCCTTCCGGTGCCTTGATTATCTCTTGGACAGGTACTTGCGGATGTCCACCGCAACGGCCGCGATGATGATCGCGCCCTTTATGATCTGCTGCCAGTAGGGGTTCATGTTGATGAACGTGAGCCCGTAGTTGATGATACTGAAAATGATGACGCCGATCAGCATTCCGGGAACGGTTCCGATACCTCCGGAAGTGGAAACACCGCCCACGACGCAGGCCGCAATGGCATCCAGTTCGTAACCGTTACCGTAATTGTTGGTGGCGCCGCCCGTTCGGGCCGCCTCAAGGGTTCCTGCCAGGCCGTAGCATGCGCCCGCGATCATGTACACGATGAGCAGAGTTTTCTGGACGGGGACGCCCGATACTTTCGCCGCTTCGACATTGCCGCCGATGGCGTACAGGTTTTTGCCGAAACGCGTCTTGTTGTGCAGGACCCAGACCAGCAAAGCGACTACCAGGGCAATGATGACAATGTAGGGTATCGAATAAGAGCCATCGAACCCTATATAGCCCGAACCCAGCGTCGTGAAATCTTTCCGCAGACCTCCGATCGGCTGGGCGCCGTAGGGAGGACGATCGAAATAGATCGAGGTCATGCCGTATACGGCAACCATGGAACCCAGGGTCGCGATGAAGGGAGGCACTTTCAGGTAGGCGACGATCAGGCCGTTCAGCAGGCCGACGAGCGCGCACAACACAACCGCGATCAGGATTGGCAGCCAGATCGGCAAATCGGACAACTGGGGATACATGCGGCGCGCATAGGTCGCGAACTGCAGAAGCGAGGATGACACGACGGCGGCAAGTCCCACCTGCCGTCCCGCCGAGAGGTCGGTGCCTCCCGTGATCAGGATGCCGCCTACGCCCATGGCGATGATGATGCGCGTGGCGGACATCGAAAGGATGTTCCTGAGGTTCTGGATCGAGAGGAAGGCGGGGGCCTTTATGGTGATTCCCACCACGAGGACGAAAAACACGATATAGATCGCGTATTGGATCGAAAAATCCTTGATGGCCTTGCGTCTTGCGAGCGCTGCCGACTGCGGGTCCGGAGCAGTTGCTTTCTTTTCTGCCATAATTCGGTCACTCCTCACATGAACTGCGTCGCCAGACGCATGATCTCTTCCTGGCTTGCTGTCTTGCCGTCCAGAATGCCGGTGAGCCTGCCTTCGCACATGACCATGATGCGATCGGACATGCCGAGGAGCTCGGGCATTTCCGACGATATCATGATGATGCTTTTCCCCTGCGCGGCCAGTTCGGCGATGATGGTATATATTTCGTATTTCGCGCCCACGTCGATACCGCGGGTCGGTTCGTCCAGGATGAGTATTTCGGGTTCCGTAAGCAGCCAGCGGGCGATGAGCACTTTCTGCTGGTTTCCGCCCGAAAGGTCCTTGATCCTGGTCCTGGCGGAGGGCGTTTTGACGCGCAGCGAGGCAATGCTCTTTTCCACATCGGCCAGGCATTTCTTGTCGTTGATGAGCCCCAACTTCCCTATGTAATGCCTGATGTTCGCAAGAATCGTGTTGTCGAGTACGGACAGCATGGGGATGATTCCGGTGACGCGCCGCTCTTCGGTGAGGAGGGCCATTTTGAGCGCTATCGCCGCCGAAGAACTGGAAACGAATACTGCTTTTCCGTTGAGTTTGACGCTGCCCGATTCGATCTGACGGAGTCCGAACAGCGACTCCACCAGCTCGGTGCGCTTGGCTCCAACCAGGCCGCCGATTCCGAGGATTTCGCCTTTGTGAAGCTCGAAGGACACATCCTTGAAGGATTTCGTTTCCGCGGAACAGAGGTTTTCGACGCTGAATACGACTTCGCCCGGCTTGTTGCTGCGCGGCGGGAAACGGTTCGTAAGATCGCGTCCGACCATTTTCGAGATGATCATTTCGGTCGTGAGATCTTCGGCCGCATGGGTGCCGACGAGCCTGCCGTCGCGCATGATGGAAACCTCGTCCGATATTTCGAGGATCTCTTCCATCTTGTGGGAAATGTATATGATCGAGACGCCCTTGGCTCGCAGGTCGCGGATGATCCGGAACAGAAGCTCGACTTCGTTCCCGGTGAGCGACGAAGTCGGCTCGTCCATGATGATCACGCGGGCATTCATCGAAACGGCCTTGGCGATTTCGAGGGATTGCAGTTTTGACACCGAGAGGTTTTTCGCCCAAGTCTTCGGATCGATCTCCATGTTGAGATCTTTGAAGACCTTCTGCGTATCCGCGAGCATCTTCTTGTGATCAACAAAGGAAAGGGGCCCGAATTTCCTGACGGGGAAACGTCCCAGCCAGAGGTTTTCCATGGCGGGGCGAAATGGAATTGGCAGCAATTCCTGATGTATCATCGAAATACCGGCGTCAATAGCCTGACGCGAACCCGCGAATGATACCGGTTTGCCGTCGAGCAATATTTCACCGCCGTCCGGTACGTAAATGCCGAACAGACATTTCATCAGAGTGGATTTGCCCGCTCCGTTTTCGCCCATAAGGGCATGTACGGATCCGGGCCGGATTTTCACGGTAACGTCATCGAGGGCCTTCACGCCCGGAAAGCTCTTGGAGATGCCGTTCATCTCCAGGACATAGTCGGTCGCGCCCAAAGCTTTCCTCCCTTAACAATTCCGGTGGTTATGTTATGAAAAAACCAGGGTGTACGTGCCTATAACACATACACCCTGGTCGTTTGGCGCGAAAGGGGGTGATTCTTTCGAATCGCCCCCTAAAGGGCGCACAAGATCACTTGAACTGGGTGTAGTTGTCCTTGGTTACCATCTGGTAGGGGACCCAGACGTACTTGCCGTCGGTGATTTCCCAACCGGCTTTGGTCACGTCTTCGTTCTTCGCGAGAGCGTAGGCGATATCAAAGGTGGCTTTTCCCTGGTTCTTCGCATCGTTGAGGACGGTGCCGAGCAGGGTGCCTTCCTCGAGCGCCTGGAGGGCGGGGGCGGTGGCGTCGACGCCGACGCCGACTACGGCGATCTGCTTGGTGCCGGCGAAGTAGCCTTCAGACTTGAGGGCTTCGATGGCGCCGAGGGCCATGTCGTCGTTGTTGCAGAATACGACTTCGATCTTGTCGCCGTACGCCGCATAGAACGCCTTCATCTTCTCGAAAGCCTTCGGGCGGTCCCACATGGCGGTGTCTTCGGCGAGTTTGTCCACGCCGATGCCCGCGTCGGTCACAGCCTGGATGGAATACTGGGTGCGGAGTTCCGCATCCTGGTGTCCGGGCTCGCCCTTGAGCATGATGTACTGGATCTTTCCGTCGCCGTTCTTGTCGGCGGCGGGGTTGGCCTTCCAGTAGTCGACTACGATCTGGCCCTGCATGGTGCCCGACTGCTCGGCCTTGGCGCCGACGTAGTACACCTTATCCCAGGACGCCATATCTTCGGGGAGCGGCTCGCGGTTGAAGAATACCACGGGGGTTTTCTTGGCCTTGGCCTTCTCGATGATGGCGGCGGCCGCGGTGCGGTCGACGGGGTTGATGGCGATGGCTTTCATCTTCTTGGAGAGGAAGGCATCTACCTGATCATTCTGGGTGGGCTGGGCGTTCTGGCTGTCCACGATTTCAAGTTCAGCCTTATCCGTCGCGTTCTCAGTGATCGCGTTGCGGACATAGGACATGAACGTGTCGTCGAATTTGTA
>JBDKUJ010000329.1:0-3665 GCA_039679665.1 Rectinema sp.
CCGGGCGCGATGGAGGATTTGGGGAGAGCTGCGGAAGGGGTAGTGCTGGAGGCGACCGCCGCGGGGCTTTCGAGCTGCTGGATCGGAGGCGTCTTCAACCGGGCTCGTGCCGGGCTCACCGCCGCCGCGCGGCCGGATGAGATCGTGCCCGCCGTGATCGCGCTGGGAATGCAGGCGCGGCGGCGGAGTATCGCCGACCGGGTCGTGACCGGCGCGGCGCGGGCGCGGACGCGCAAGGCGGCGGACGAGCTCTTTTTTTCGGTGGCACCCGGCGGCGAACTTGCCGCCTGCGATCGCGACTGTTTTCCGGAAGCGGGGCCTGCAGCCGCGCCGCAAGTCTGGGAGAATATCCTCGAGGCGGTGAGGATCGCACCGTCCGCATCCAACAAACAGCCCTGGCGTCTCATAACCTTTCCGCGGGTGACAGGCCCGGGCGGGTGGCTTTTCTGCATGGCCGAGGACAAAGTGTACAATTCGGCTTTGGGCGAAGCGAAAATGCAGGACATTGATATGGGGATCGCGATGCGCCATTTCGAGGAAGCCTGCCGCGTTTTCGGCGTATCGGGACACTGGATAGTTCCGGATGATGCCGGCGCAGCGGCCGCGGTTTTTACCGCAACAACCGCGCTGGTCGCGCCGGCCGCAGCGGCCGCGAAGAGCCGGGGCTGGACGCCGATCGTGGCCTGGATACCCCGGTAATGCGCCGTCGGTTCGCGCGGTGATTTGCCGTATGACTGACAAAATAGATATACTTTGTGAATAACAAGTACGCTCCGAATGGGGTGTACATGGGAGGATCAAAGTGATTTCCGTCAAGATTACCGATCGCATCAATCTTCAGATCAACCGTGAGATGTATTCCGCCTATCTCTATCTGGCCATGGCGGCCAGAATGAACGAAGCCGGCTACACCGGCGTCGGCAAGTGGCTTACCGTCCAGTATCATGAGGAAATGTTCCATGCCATGAAGTTCGTGTCCTATCTCCTGGATCAGGGCGCGGCAGTGAAGTACGCCAAAATCGACGAACCCTCTTTCGAGGAAAAGGATATCAAGGCTCTGTTCCAGCATATCCTGAAGCACGAACAGTTCGTCACTTCCAGCCTGCGCGAGATCATGGCCATGGCCAAGGACGAAAAGGACTACGCCACCGAGGGGCTTCTGCAGTGGTACATCGACGAGCAGATCGAAGAGGAGAAGAATGACTCCGAGATTCTGCAGGCGATCGACCTGCTGGGCAACAGCCAGCACGGCCTCTATATGCTCAACATAGAGCTCGGCAAGCGCGGTTCGGGCGCTCCGCTCGACTTCAACGCGATTTCCTGGAAGGCGGGGGCGTAAGTCCGGGCCCGAACGAACGAAAAAATCCGTGTGTCGATGCTATGTCGATGCTATGGCGGTCTTCGGGGATGTTCCCGGGGGCCGCCTTTTTGTATGCTGATCGACGTGGAAACGAATATCCGATATCGCAGCACAAGGTCGTCGCGCGAAGTCGACATCGAAACGGCTATTGCGGAAGGTCTTTCGCCCGACGGCGGGCTCTATGTGCCCACGCATTTTCCTTCCCTGCCCGAGCGGGTGTTCGACCCCGCGCCGCTCGAATACGCCGAACTGGCGCTTCTCGTGCTCGAGCCTTTCTTCCCGGGCTGGGAAGACGGTTCGCTGAAGCGCATCCTCGACCGGGCCTACGCTGACCCCGACAATCCGCGGTTTTACGATCCTGCCGTCGCGCCCGTCGGTCGACTCGACGAAGATACGGCCATCATCGAGTTGTTCCATGGGCGCACCTGCGCCTTCAAGGACATGGCGCTGTCCGCGATGGGCGGGCTCCTGCGCGAAAGTCTCGACAGGCTGGGATTGCGCGAGCCTGTGCTGGTGCTTACCGCGACCTCCGGCGATACGGGGTCGGCCGCCCTGGAGGGATTTTCGCGCGTACCGGGAGTGCGGACGGCGGTGTTCTATCCGGAATCAGGGACGAGTGAAATCCAGCGCCTGCAGATGGTCAGCGCGCCCAAGGGCGAGTGTTTCGTGGCGGCGCTCCGGGGAAATTTCGACGATGCGCAGAGGACGGTCAAATCGGTCTTCGCCCGCGCCGCGGCCGGCAAGGGGCCGCTGGCCGGAGTTCGGCTGTCTTCCGCCAATTCCATCAATATCGGGCGGCTTTTGCCGCAGATCGTGTATTACGTGAAGGCATGGCGGGACTTGAGTGTCGGCGGGAGTCTCGATGTCGCCGTGCCGACAGGAAATTTCGGAGATATCCTGGCGGCGCGTTACGCGAAATCCATGGGTTTGCCGCTGGGGCGACTGATATGCGCGTCCAATGCCAACCGCGTACTTGCCGATTTTTTCGCGACGGGGATCTACGATAGACGCCGTCCGCTCGTCAAAACCGAGAGTCCTTCGATGGATATTCTCGTTTCGAGCAATCTGGAACGCCTGCTCTTCACGGCATGCGGCGAGGATCCGGTACGCATCTCGGCACTCATGGAAAATCTCGCGCGCGATGGGCGATTCGAGCTTGCGGCTTCAGAGCGCGAATGCCTGGCCGATTTTTCCGCGGGGTGGGCGGATGACAGCCGGGCGGCGGAGGAAATCGGCCGATTGTGGGAGGATACGGGCGTTCTCGTCGATCCGCATACCGCCGTCGCGTTGTGCGTCCTTGAAAAACTCCGCGAGTCGGGCGAGCTTTCCGGGCCGACGCTCGTCGCGGCCACGGCGAGCCCGTTCAAATTTCCGGTTCCCTGTGCGCGCGCCATCGGGTTCGGCCGCGAACGGGCCTCCGACCCCTGTCAGGGCGGCGATCTCGAGCTTGCCCAGGCTCTCGCATCGGCGACCGGAATCGAATTGCCCGAGCCGATACGGGCGCTTTCGGGACTTTCGATCCAGCACCGGCTCGTCCTCGATACGGACGACGTCGAATCGGCTCTGGCCGCATTCCGATACGGCGGCGCGGTATGATCGCGATTCGCGTTCCCGCTACCAGCGCGAACATAGGTCCCGGTTTCGACGCCTTGGGTGTGGCGCTCCGGCTGTACGACGAATTTACGGTTGAAGAATCGGATCGTGTGGAGGTGCTGGGATGCGCTCCCGAGTACTCGGGGAGCGACAATCTTTTTGTGCGGGCCTATCGGGGCGCTCATGATGAACTGGGTCTGCCGTTCCGCGGAGTCCGCGTCCGGGTGGATGCGGCGATTCCCCTTGCGCGGGGCTTGGGTTCCAGTGCGGCGATGATCGTGGGCGGCGCGGCGGCGGCCGCCGTCGATGCTGCCAATGCGGCCGGCCGCGGCCCGCTCTGGTACGACCGCGATTTTGTCCTTGATTTTGCGGCCCGTATGGAAGGCCATCCCGACAACGCCGCTCCTGCGGTTATGGGGGGCTTCTGCGCCGCAATCCTGAGCGCCGCGGCTCCGCGGCATTCGCGGCCTCCGCAGCATTCGCGGCCTCCGCGAGAATTCCCCGGGGTGCCGGTATCGGCGCATGCCCGGACTCGCGTCGCGCGATTTTCCGTCGACGAAACGCTCGTCTTCCATGCGCTGGTGCCGCCTTTCGAGCTTTCGACCGCCGCGGCCAGGGCGGCTTTGCCGCCGTCGCTGCCGCTGAAGGATGCGGCATTCAACGCAGGCCGCGCGGCCATGGTCGCCTGTGCGTTCGCTGGCCGCGATTATTC
>JBDKUJ010000330.1:0-3172 GCA_039679665.1 Rectinema sp.
CTTATGCCGTGCGCGCGCGGCGTGAAACGGCACCCGGAAAGGCCGCCCAGGTCCGCCACCACGCCGCGGATGCCGAGGTCGCCGACGAGAATGTTGGCCCCGCCCCCGAGGATGAAAAGCGGCAGCCCCTCGGTTCGTGCCGCCTCCGCGAGACGGAGAAACTCGGCCTCGGACTCGATCCGTAGATAGAGGTCTGCGGGACCGCCGATGCGGAAAGTGGTATGCAGGGCCATGGCTTCGTCGAAGCGCAGGCGGGAAGGCTCGATATTGATTTTTCGCGCGAATTGCCGTAGGTTCTGCATGTCCGGTCCAGTATCGAACGATACAGGAATATCCGCAAGTCCGTTCCGGAGGTCGCTTGATGCCTGTTCTGCGCCTGTTCAACACCATGGGAAGAAAGCTCGAGGTTTTCTCGCCCGTCGTTCCCGGCAAGGTCGGTTTCTACGGATGCGGACCCACCGTCTACAATTACGCGCACATCGGCAACCTGCGCACCTACGTGTTCGAAGATATCCTCGCCAAGACCCTGCGCCGTTTCGGCTACGATGTCACCCATGTGATGAACGTGACGGATGTCGGCCACCTTTCCGGCGACGACGATTCCGGCGAGGACAAGATGGTCAGGAGCGCCCAGGAGCGTAACCAGAGCGTCCTCGATATTGCCAGGTTCTACACGGACGCCTTTTTTCGCGATGCGGAACGTCTCGGCATCGCCAGGCCGGACGTGGTCTGCAAGGCCACCGAACATGTCGCCGACATGATTGCGCTCATCAGGCGGATCGAGGCCAACGGCTATACCTACCTTGCGGGCGGCAACCTCTATTTCGACGTTTCCAAATTTCCCCGCTACGGAGAACTGGCCAATCTCAGGATGGACGAACTCAAGGCCGGCGCCCGGATCGAGGTGGACGCCAACAAGCGCAATCCCTTTGATTTTGTACTCTGGTTCACCAAGTCCAAATTCGAGAATCAGGCACTCACTTGGGACAGCCCCTGGGGCAGGGGCTACCCCGGCTGGCATGTCGAATGCTCGGCCATGAGCATGAAATACCTCGGAGAAACCTTCGACATACACGCAGGCGGTGTCGACCATATCGCCATACACCATACCAACGAGATCGCCCAGTCCGAGGCGGCCACCGGCAAGCCCTGGGTCAAATACTGGATGCACGCCGAATTCCTTGTTCTGGACAAGGGCAAGATGTCCAAATCCAAGGGCGGGTTTCTGACTGTCCAATCTCTGATCGACGCCGGCTACGATCCCATGGACTATCGCTTCTTCTGCCTGGGCGGACACTATCGCAGCCAGCTGGCCTTTTCCTGGGAAGGGATGGATCAGGCAAAAGCGTCGCGCAAGGCGTTGAACGAAAGAATCCTCGCGTTGCGCGACAAAGCAGCTGATGTGGTGCCCAAGGACAAGGCCGGCGGCAACGTTCTGCCGCCCCTGTCCGCGCTTGGAGCCGCCGCCCATGCCCGTCTCGAAGCGTTCGACGCACAGCTCGCCGAAGACTTGGCCGTGCCCAGGGCGCTCGCCGAACTCTGGGGTCTCCTGCGTGATCCGGAAGTGCCGCCCGCCGACGCACTTGCGGCGGCCTTCGACATGGACAAAGTGCTTGGACTCGGGCTTTCCGGAATCGAGCGCGCCGAGATCCGGATCGATCCTGCGTTCGCCGCGGAAATCGATGCACTCGTCGCGCAAAGGACCGATGCAAAAAAGGCCAAAGACTGGGCCAGGGCTGACGCAATCCGCGCCACACTCAAGGAAAAGGGTGTCGCGCTCGAGGACGGGCCTTCGGGGACCGCCTGGAAAATTTTGTAACTGGATCCCGGACGTAACTTTGGAGGACGCGTCAGTGTTTGAACATGGGGTAGCTTCCGGTTCGCCGGACCTGCGGATGATTTACGAAGCCGACTCGGCGATGCTGCTCAGGATAGCGCTGCGCATCACCGGTTCGGTGGAAGCCGCGGAAGACCTCGTGCAGGACGCGTTCTCCAAACTCGTCGAAAAGGACATGCATTTCCCGAGTTCGGCCGACGCCAAGTACTGGCTGATTCGTGTGGTGAAAAACGGTTCCCTGAACTATGCCAAACGCAAGGGCCGGGAAGCGAAGGCATACGGCAAGTGGTGGCATAGTGAGGCTTCCCCGGTCGAAGATACCGAAGCAGGGGCGTTTTCCATGGAAGGCACGGGGGCCGAAGCGGGCGTTCATCCGTCGGCCGACGAGGAAGTGCTGCGGAAGGAAGCGGCCGAAGAACTGCGGGATGCGCTCGAAAAGCTTCCCGATTCGCTGAAGACGGTATTGGTATTGAAGGAATACGGTGGCATGAACTACAAGGAGATCGGCAAGGTCATGGGAATCAGCGAGGGCAACGTCAAAGTCAGGGCTTTCAGAGCCCGCGAAGCCCTTCTTGCCAGGCTCAAGGAGAACGGGCGTGAAATGTCCTGACGGAAAACTCCTCTCCGCCTGCGCGGACGGAGAAGTCCCTTCTCCCTGGAAAGAACGCATCGAACAACATGCGCTATCCTGCCCGGATTGCGCCCGTTCGCTCGGTTCGTACAAGGCGCTGAGCGAGAGACTCGCGCACGGTGCCCTGTCCGATGAAAACGCGGCGCTGGAAGCTGCCCGTTCCAGGATAGCGGCTTCGCTGGGATTGGCTTCGACCGTCGTCCGGGCCTCCTCCCCGGTCCCTGTCGCGGCCACCATAAAACTCCTCCCGGAAAAACGCGTGAAACGGGAAGCTCCTGCATACGGGTCCCTCTGGCCCCGGCGCTTCCATATCCCCATGCCGCTGGCGGCCGCGGCGCTCGCTCTGGTCTTATTCTCCGTGGGTCTCGCAGTGGGACGTCTCGGCGTCAAATCCAACGGACAAAGCATTGCGGCAACGCAAAAAATCCTGGCTTCGCAGGCGGGTACCATCGAAGACCTGGTGAAATATCTCGATACCCAAAGCTCATCGCAGGCAGTGACAATCCGTCTTCCCTCGGAAGCTTCGTTTTCCATGCCGGGCGACCCGATTCTCATGACGACATCTTCGGGCGCCGTGGCTACATCGACTACGCTTTCCGCGTCGGGCGGATCCAGATGAAATCCGCCTTCAGGTATTCCTGCCGCGGCGCCTTTCTGTACCTGTTTGTAGTGGCTTTCATACTCGTCGATCCGCGCGAGTGTTT
>JBDKUJ010000331.1:0-6155 GCA_039679665.1 Rectinema sp.
TGCTCAGTTCCGTTTCAGTGGTGCTTCCCGTGCCGCCGCGGCGGCTTGAGCCGCATCGGACACGATTTCTGCGCATGTCACGATCATGCCCTCGGCTTCCATAGCTTTCATGAGCGAAGCGAGAGCCTTGGCCGGTCTGAAACCCGACTTCCGCAACAGCGCCATGGACCTTTTGCCCACAAGATCACCTGCGTCGGCGAGGACTCCGGCCGCCCCGGGCCCCAATGTTCCGCCAAGACTTTCCGGTTCGGAGCATATCACAATAAAGTCATACAATGATAGCCTCTTGTGATCCGATCGGTTGGCGGTGTCGACGATATGCCCCTGGGCGACGAATTCACGGGCGACTGCGCCGGCGATGCCGCCCAGTGCTTCGGATTCGCCTTTCCCCGTATGGACGACAGCTATGCGCACGACAATACCTCCGCTAGAGCGCCCTGTAGGCGGCTTCGGCTTCCGGGCCTTTTACGATCAGAACCGAACAGTGTGCCGACTTGAGAATTTCCCGATTGGCTTCGAGAAGCACGTCGCGTGAAGCCGAATTTCCGGACCATCCGCCCAGTACGATGCAATCCGAATTGGTCTCCTCGGCTGCGCGGATGATTTCCCCCGCCACCGACCCCCTGCGGAGCTGCGTCTCGACCCTGATCCGCTTGGCGGCGGCGAGATCGGCGCAAAACGAAAGATAACGACGGCCGGACTCCTCCAGACTTCGTTCGTACTCGTCGCCCTCGTCGGGAACGAATATTCTCGACAGTGCGAGCTGGCGTATCGTTGCGGTGTCCACAACATATGCGGCGATTATCCGGAGGGGCAATTCCCGGCCGAGAGCTACGGCATACTTGAATGCCGATATTGAGGAATCGGATCCGTTGATCGCCACGACCAGGCTCGACAAGGGTTTCTTCATTGTTCTTCCCGGACCGAAAGCCTCGATTTAAGCATTTTGACCGCGAAAAGCGATTCGCGGTCCCTTTCTTCCAGCGAGGACTCGATGTAGCGTTTCACCTCGCGGGAACGCGGAATGACCATTTTGTCCAAGGCGTTCACGCGACGCTGGGTTTTCTTCACTTCGCGGGCGAGCCGCCAGACGATGGATCTGGAGGCCGCCATGACGGCGAGCAGGCGAAGCAATTCCGTAAACTCTAACACGGTTTCGTCGCAGACGGCAAACGAATTCATGAAAGAATGCCCCAATTCCGGTTTCCCCGCTTCGACTTCCAGCGAAGGAAACTCAAAACCCGCCGCCGAAACCGATGCCTCGCGAAGCGAGAGTTTGCGGGCAGGGCCCGCCGCCAGCGAGAGAGCCCTTTCCCTGCCGACCGAAAGCAGCATGCGCCGCAGGGCCGGATAGGCCGTGGCGATCCGGGCATCGAGGCCGCGTTCCAGACGGTCAATTTCATCCACGCGGCGCATGAGTTCCATGACCAGAATTTCCCGTTTCTTTTCGAGCAGGTCATAGCCCAGCAAAGCCAGCTCGAGGTTTCGCTTCTCCTTGAGCAGGTTGGACTTGGTCGGTGCCGGAAGCGGTATGGACATGATCAGGCCTTCGCCCTGGGCAGGTATTTGTCCGCGAGGGCTTCGGGAATGCGCAGCAACTCCTCGCGGGGCAGGGATGACAGCGTTTTCCAGCCCAGATCGAGGGTCTGTTCTATGCTTCGGTCCTCGTCCTCGGTCTGGCTCAGGAAATCGCGTTCGAACTTTTCGCCGAAATCGAGGTAGATCCTGTCCCGCGCCGAGAGTTCCTCCTCGCCGATGATGGCCGCCAGATCGCGGACGGTCCGCACGTATGCATAGGCCGCAAAAAGCTGCGATGCCAGATCGCGGTGATCTTCCCTGGTCATTCCCTCGCCTATCCCGTCCTTCATGAGCCGCGAGAGCGACGGCAGCCCGGCGACCGGAGGATACACGCCGCGCTGGGACAGCTCGCGGTCGAGCACGATCTGTCCTTCGGTTATATAGCCCGAAAGATCGGGCACGGGATGCGAAATGTCGTCGTTGGGCATGGAAAGCACGGGAAGCTGGGTGATCGATCCGGGAGAATCGGCGATTTTTCCGGCCCTTTCGTAGATCGACGCCAGGTCGGAGTACAGATAGCCGGGATACCCTTTGCGGGAGGGCACTTCGCTGCGCGCCGCGGAAACCTCGCGCAGGGCTTCGCAGTAATTGGTCATGTCGGTCAGTACGACGAGCACCTGCATGCCCAGATCGAAAGCCAGATACTCGGCGGCCGTGAGGGCGCATCGTGGAGTCACCAGGCGCTCGATCGAGGGGCTGTCCGCGAGCGACAGGAACATGACGACGCGCGAAAGAACGCCGGAACGTTCGAACGAGTCGATGAAATATCGCGCGACATCGTATTTTATGCCCATTCCGGCGAACACTACGGCGAAGCGCTCATTTTCCCCGCGAACTTTGGCCTGGCGCACGATCTGCGCGGCCAGACGGTTGTGCGGCAAGCCGTTTCCCGAAAAGATCGGCAGTTTCTGCCCGCGGATCAGGGTGTTCATGCCGTCGATGGCCGAAATTCCCGTCTGGATGAAGTCCCGTGGATAGATTCGGGCTGCCGGGTTGATGGGCCTTCCGTTGATGTCCCGGCGGTCCGAGGAGAGAATTTCAGGGTAGCCGTCCGAAGGCCGCCCCAGGCCGTCGAAAATCCGGCCCAGAATGTCGGGCGCAAGCCGGATTTCGAGGGGGTGTCCCAGGTATTCGACACGGGCTTCGTCCAGCGATATGCCGGAGTTGTCCGAAAAAAGCTGGATCGCGACGGCGCTTTCCGAAAGGTCCACGACTTTGCCGATACGGACGCGACCTTCACGGTCGAGGACGCGTACGAGTTCGGAATAGCCGATGGGTTCGGTCTTGCGCGCGACAATGATGGGCCCTTCAGCCCGCATGAGACCCTTGTGTTCGAGACCTCTCATCTTGCCGCCTCGCCCCGGTAGCGCCGGGTCAGTTCCTCGAATTCGGAGGTCATATCTCTTAAAAGCGTTTGTCCGAGCGAAAAATCGCCGTTCGGCATCAGACTCTTCAGTCGGACTATCCGCTCCCGCAAAGGCGAGGCGATGATCCTGGGCAATGGAGCGCCGGCCTTTACCGCCGCTTCCGCGAGTCTGTGGAATTCGAGGATGCAGCGCAGGATGAGCGCCTGACGCGCGGGTTCGCAGTACATGTCCACGGGATCGAAGGAACTTTGCTGGAGAAACCCATTTTTGATCATCTCGGCCGAGATGAGGACGAGGCGCTGTTCGTCGGGTAACGCATCGGGTCCGATGAGGCGGACGATTTCCGCGAGCCGGCGTTCGCGCTTCAGGAGGTCCATGGCCCCTTTGCGCAGGCTCTGCCAGGTCGGGTCCACTTTGCCCCAATAGTCCGATAGTTCATCGGCGTATTCCGAATAGGAATCGTTCCATGAAATGGCCGGATAGTGGCGCGCGTTGGCGAGATCCCTGTCGAGCGCCCAGAAACAGCGGATGAAGCGGCGAGTGTGCTGGGTGACCGGCTCCGAAAAATCTCCGCCGGGCGGCGAGACGGCGCCGATTATCGATACCGAGCCGCCCTTCCCGTCCATGGTTTCCACCAGGCCTCCGCGTTCGTAGAACTCGGCGAGGCGGGCCGGAAGGTAGGCGGGGAATCCTTCTTCCGCGGGCATCTCCTCCAGGCGGCCGGAAAGTTCGCGCAAGGCTTCCGCCCACCGGGATGTAGAATCGGCCATGACCGCGACGTGGAGCCCCATATCGCGGTAATACTCGGCGAGGGCGATGCCGGTATAGATGGAGACTTCGCGCGCGGCGACGGGCATGTTCGAAGTATTCGCGATGAGGATCGTGCGTTCCATGAGGGAGCGGCCTGTCCGGGGGTCGATCAGACCGGGGAATTCCTGAAGCACCTCGGTCATTTCGTTGCCGCGCTCGCCGCAGCCGACGTAGACAATGATATCGGCATCGCACCACTTGGCGATGGCGTGCTGGGTCATGGTCTTGCCTGTGCCGAAGCCGCCGGGGATGGCGGCGCAGCCGCCTTTGGCGAGCGGGAACAGAAGATCCACGACGCGCAATCCCGTAATGAGGGGCTCTCCCGGCGACAGCCGCGCACGGACGGGCCTCGGCGTGCGGACCGGCCATTCCTGGGCGAGGCTGCGTTCGCTTCCGTCGGCGCAACGAAGCACTATGTCGTCCACGCGGTATTCGCCCTCGGGAGCGGTCCAGTCGACCACGCCCGGCACCGCTTTCGGAGGAATGAGCAAACGGTGCAGAACGGAGGTGGTTTCGCGTACAGTCCCATATTCGTGCCCCGGCGCCGTCGGATCGCCCGGTTTGAGGGAAGGTACGAAATGCCATAGACGGGTGATATCCAGCGGATCGCCCGAAAGTCCGGGTGCCAGCATGGGACCGGATACTTTGCGCAGAGCCGGCAGCGGACGCTGGATGCCGTCATAGATCGAGCCCAACAGCCCCGGCCCCAACTTGGCGGAAAGCGGAACGCCCCTGCAGACCACAGGTTCGCCCGTCCGCATGAGGGTGTTCTCTTCGTAAATCTGAATCGTCGCCTTCCTGCCCTCGAGACGGATGACTTCGCCGATGAGTCCGGCTTCTCCGACCTGAACGACATCGTACAGCCCGGCCCCATCGAGGCCTTCGGCAACGATGACCGGCCCGGATATTCTGACAATTCTGCCGCCCATCAACGTTCCTCCGCCTGAGCCCGTATCGGCACCAGCTCGGGACATAGGGCTGCGGCCAGTTCGCCGCGCCTGTCCTCGACCAGGGCAGATTCCAGGTCGATCCCTGTGGCATTCAACCTGACGCTTCCGTCCTCGGTCTCGGCGACCACCCCGCGATCCCGCAGCGCGGAATCTTCCTGGAGTTTCGGCTTGAGCGCGCCAGGAAATCCTTCCGCGATTTTTGCCGCGAGCGCTCCGGAAAAGCCGCGGTACCGGAGAATCCAGGCCCCTTGCGCGACACTGGAGGCGCCTTCGGCCAGGCGCGCTCCGCACCACCGGGCCAGCGATTCCGGATCGAGCGAATCGATCCATGCGCGAAGGTTCTCCCGAATGGCCGAATCCAGAAAGGCGGCGCGGATACGTGTCCGTTCAAGAGGGAGACGCGACCGTACTTCATCCGCATAGCGCCCCGACTTCGCGTCGGCTTCGGCCCTGAGGCCAGCGAGTTCGGACTCGAGTTGCGCTTTGGTTCGGGCGGTCGCGCGTTCAACCTCTGCCGCCGCCTGGCGGACCATGCGGTCGGCGCTCTTCACCGCCTCGTCGAGTATCTCTTTTTCAAGGACTTCCGTTCCCTGTATCTCTTCCATAGTTTTCCGATCGCCTGGAATCAGATGCTGATACCGACCGCTCGGCGCACTGCGTCGGTCATGGTCGCCCTGCCGGGCCTCGACCCGGCGAGCGGAGGAATTTCCACGACAAGAGGATATTCTCCGGAAAGTTGCCACCCCAAGAGCTCATCGCCGAGCATATCGGCCACATCCTCCCCCAGCGCGAGAACTCTCACGCCTCCTGAGTCCGTGCCCGAAGCCCCGCCTGTATCCGTGTCTGAAACTATGCCCGAGACCGCAGCACCGGTTTTTGTCGCGCGCCTGAACGCGGCCAGAGCTTCATCCCTGTTCGAAACGGCTTCGCCGTCAACGCCGGCCAATCTGAACGCGATGACCAGCTCTTCCTCGGCGATGACAAAAATATCCGTCACGGCTAGAGCAGAAGAATGAGAAGGGCTACCAAGAAGCCCCAGAGGCAAATGCCTTCGGCCAATCCGACATAGGGCAGAGCCTTTCCGGAAAGCTCGGGTTTTTCGGCCATTGCGCCCATCGCGGCGGAACCAATCTTGGCGACCGCCACCGCGCCCGAAATGCAGGCGACCGATACCGCAAGCGCGGCGGCGATATATTTCCAGGGCGAGGCGGCGGGCGCGGCCACGGCGGCCGTAGTGGTTCCCTGGGCGGACACTGCCGCCGCACTGGAGAACGCGAGCAGGATTCCAGCGTACTTCTTACCGTTCATGAGATTCGCTCCTTTCGGTCCCGAAGCCGAGGGGTTTGAATGTTTTCCCCGTTTCGGAAAAGAATTTCGAGAAGAATTCGTAATATTGGAGCCGCACCGCCTGTATCGCGACGATGAGCCCTTCCAGCACTATGATGATCAG
>JBDKUJ010000332.1:0-4111 GCA_039679665.1 Rectinema sp.
TCTTCCACATCGATGCTTTGGCCTGAAGCGTTGAACACATAGCTTTCGCCGGGCCTGCCGCGCCTCAGGACCAGATCGGAACCTGATTTTTCGATATCGAAAATGCTTATGGGATAGCCCGAATGCAGGCTTGTCAGGTTCGCGGCGTCGACGATCGCGCCGATCCGCGGATAGTCGCCCGACCTCGCCGCCTGCAAAAGATATTCGCTGGAAGGCTTCGCCCTTCCGGCGGGCCTGTATTTTCCGTATCGGAGCATGTGGCGTACCGCCGCTCTGCGCCCATCAGGCCAGAACCCCTCGCCCGCCTCGCCCGATTCCGCCGCGGCAGCGAGAATTCCGGCATAGCTGTCGGTGTCGGTGTCGGTGTCGGTGTCGCTGTCGCTGTCGGCATCGCCGATGGCTTCCGGAGCGATGGATGAACTATCGTCCGGCCATCGCAGCCCCTCGGCCCACAAAAGCCCGGCGCGCAGGGGAGCCGCCCCGGAGCCGAAATCCAAACCGAGCGATATCTCCATGAGTTTCTCCTTGTTAGCTCTCCAGGGGCAGTATAGTATCACGAATAAAAGAGGAGGCGTCGCGGTGAAATACCTCAAACAACCGATGATGCGCAAAGTGCTGTATGCGCTCGTGCCCGTGTACCTCCACGCTCTGTGGCTCTACGGCTGGCATGTACTCGCTTCGGCGGCGGTCGTGTTCGCGTTGGGTATCGCGACCGAGTGGCTTTTCGAACGGAAAAAATCGGGCAAGGTGAGCGAAGCCGTTCTCGTCACCTGCGCGCTCTATGCGATCGCATTTCCTCCGCGAACCCCTCTCTGGATGCTGGGCGTGGGCATCGTTTTCGCCGTATCCATGGCCAAAATGGTATATGGCGGTTTCGGCCGCAACGTCTTCAACCCGGCGATCGCGGGACGCCTCTTCGTGTACATCTCGTTCGCCACGGTTCTGGGTCAGCGTTATTCGATGGCGGGCGGATTCGGACTTGGAAGCCCCGCCGATGTCGTTGCCTCGGCCACGCCGCTCGCGGTCATGCGGTCCGGCGGAATGGTCCCGCTGGCCAATCTTCTGCTCGGCCAGCGCGAAGGCGCGATGGGCGAAGGCATGATGGTTTTCATCGCGATCGCGGCCATATACCTGATCGCCACCAAAACCGCCAGCTGGAAAATAATCGTCTCGTCCGTCGTCGCGGCGGCGGCCCTCAATGCCGCGCTGCTGTACGGTGGCGTCGCCAAAGCACTGCCGATGGAAAGCCTCCTCGCAGGCTCTTTCCTTTTCGTGACCGTGTTCATGGCCACCGACCCCGTGACCGCCCCCAAGCGCCCCGTTTCGCACTTCGTCTACGGAGCGCTGATCGGGCTGACCGTAGTGGTCATCCGGACATTCTCCGCCTTTCCCGAAGGCACGAGTTTTGCGGTACTTTTCGGCAACACTTTCACCAACCTGATCGATCAGTCGGTCGACGCGCTCAAGAAAAAGCCCGCGGCGGTCGCACCTGTTGTCGGCGCCGCGGCCGTCGTTACCGCCGCGCCCGGCGCGACAGGCTCCGGTCCGGCTGCTCCCGCCCCGGGACAGGGGGGCGCGAAATGAAGTTCAAAAAAGACTCGATCGGATACACCATCGTTTTCACTTTCATCGTGTGCATGCTGTTTGTGGTCATACTCGCCGCGGCCAACCAGCTCACGCTTCCCATGGCCGAAGCCAACAAGAGTTTTGCCGCCCATCTCGCGGTGCTCAAGGCATTCGGCCTTGCCGACGCATCGACGTCCCGCACGGAAGTCGAATCGCTCTATTCGACAAAAGTCAGGGAACTCGACAATGCGCCGGGCGACATAAAAGGCGTGACGGCAGCCTATGCCGCGGATATCGACGGTTCGGCATTCGTCGCGGTGAAGGTCTCGGGAGCCGGACTCTGGGGTTCCATAACGGCCATTCTGGCAACCGATCCCGCCGCCTCCCGCATCCGGGGTCTCGAAATACTGGACCAGCAGGAAACGCCCGGACTGGGCGGACGTATCGGGGAAGACTGGTTCCAGGCGCAATTCAAGGGCGAAAAAGTCGGCCCGGGCGGTACGGTCAAGGTCGACCAGAACGGCACGGGCAAAGGCGACCCCGACAAGGAAAACGGTCGTGTCGACGCGGTGACGGGCGCGAGCCGCACCTCGGATTTCGTGGCACGGATCGTCGCCGACGGCCTTTCCGCGACGGCGAAAATCGGAGGCTCGCTGTGAGCGACACAAGAAAAATCGTCAAAGACGGCCTGTGGTCCAACAATCCCATTTTTGTGCAGGTGCTGGGCATCTGTTCCACCCTCGCGGTCACAAACAATATGAAAAACACCCTGATCATGGCTTTGGGCGTAACTTTCGCCACGGCCATGGGCTCGGTGACACTCTCCGCGATGAAGGATCTGATTCCGCGCAAAGTGCGCATGATCGTGCAGGTGCTCGTGCTTTCCTTTTACGTCATCATCATCGACATCATCCTGCGCGCATATATGCCGGCCGCGTCCAAACAGCTCGGCCCCTATGTCGGCCTCATCATCACCAACTGCATCCTCATGGGACGCGCCGAAGCCTTCGCCGCCGCCAATAAACCCTGGCCCTCATTCGTCGATGGCATCGCGAACGGCCTGGGCTACGGCGCAGTGCTGCTCTGCATTTCCGTGATCCGCGAATTCTTCGGATTCGGTTCGCTGATGGGCGTCAAGCTCGCCGGCGACGCCTTCACTCCCTGGACCATCATGGTGATGGCTCCCTCGGCCTTCTTCCTCGTCGCGCTGGCGCTCTGGGGCGCCAATACGTACAACGCGAAGGCCGCGGCCAAAAAGAAAGGAGCGAAATGATGGGCGATGCACCTCAGGTCGGACTGGTCGCACTGTTTTTCGCCAGTATCCTGACCAGCAACATTCTGCTGTCCAATTTCCTCGGTACCTGCTCTTTCATAGCCATTTCCAAGGATTCCAAGAGCTCGATGGGGCTCGGCGTAGCCGTCACCATGGTGATCGGCATATGCTCGGCCGTCTGCTGGATCGTCCTGAATTACATAATCAAACCGCTGGGGATCGAATATCTTTCCTTCATCATTTTCATCATCGTGATAGCCGCGGTGGTACAGGTCCTGGAAATGGTGATCGACCGGTTTTCGCCCTCGCTCTACATGGCGCTCGGCATTTTCCTGCCCCTCATCACCGTGAACTGCGCAGTGCTCGGCGTCATCCTCTTCATGCAGATCCGCAGCTACAATTTCCTGCAGGCGGTGATTTTCGGCTTCGGATCCGGCGCAGGCTGGTGGCTCGCGATCATGCTCCTCGCTTCGATCCGCAGGAAAATCGACAACAACCCCGTGCCCGCCGGCCTGAAAGGGACGGGAATCACCATGATCACCATAGGCTTTATGGCCATGGCCTTCATCGGTTTCTCCGGCATGATCGCCGTACAGTAAAGGAGGCGCCAATGAGTCCCATACTGATCGGACCGCTCACCGTCGCCGGCCTTTCCACGGTACTCGCCCTCGTCATCGCCGTGCTGGACAAATTCCTCAACAATTACGGCATCCTCAAGATCGATATCAACGGCGGCAAAAAATCCCTCGACGTTAAAGGCGGTTCCGCGCTTCTCGGGACGCTGGCGGCCGAAAACATTTTCGTGCCCTCGGCATGCGGCGGACGAGGCTCCTGCGGCGCCTGCAAATGCAAAGTGCTCACGGATATCGGCCCCCACCTGCCCACCGAACTGCCCTTCCTTACACCTGCGGAAATGGCGGCCAACGTACATTTGGCCTGCCAGGTCAAGGTGCGCCAGAACCACGCCATCGAACTTCCCGAAGAACTTTTTTCGGTGAAAAAATTCGCCGCCAGCGTCGAACGCATCCGCGATCTCACCTACGACATAAAGGAAATCCGCTTCGCCCTCGCCGGAGAGAAAATAGAATTCTCGCCGGGACAGTACGTGCAACTGGTGGTGCCTCCCTACGGAGACATCAAAGAGTCGGTGCAGCGCGCCTATTCGATGTCGTCGCGCCCTTCCGATTCGAAGTACGTCGAATTGCTCGTGCGACTGGTGCCGGGCGGCATCGCGACGACCTGGACGCACAAATTCCTGAAGGAAGGCGACAG
>JBDKUJ010000333.1:0-14225 GCA_039679665.1 Rectinema sp.
TCAGAATTCGCCGCCTTTTACTTTGGCGATTTCGTCCCGCAGGAGAGCCGCCTGTTCGAACTCGAGATTTTTCGCGTGTTCGAGCATCCTGAGTTCGAGAGCCTTGACCAGCGATTTTTTCTGGTCGGGCACGAGTATATTATGGCCTTTTTTGAGGGTTTCTATTTCGCCCAGGGCGTCGTCGATCTTTTCCTCCTTGTGTCTCTGGAGGATGTCCTGCACCGCCTTGATGATGGTCGTGGGGGTTATGCCGTGCGCTTTGTTGTAGGCGGCCTGCACTTCCCTCCGCCGTGTCGTTTCCCTGATCGCAGTGCGCATGGCGTCGCTCTCGCGGTCCGCATACATGACCACCAGGCCCGCCGCATTGCGCGCCGCCCTGCCGATGATCTGTATGAGGCTGGTCGCCGACCGCAGGAAGCCGATTTTGTCCGCGTCGAGTATCGCGATGAACGACACCTCGGGCAGGTCGATGCCTTCGCGCAAAAGGTTTATGCCCACAAGAACGTCATAATCGCCCGCCCTGAGCTGCTTCAGGAGTTCCACGCGTTCGATGGTCTCGACTTCGGAGTGGATGTACCGGACTTTCAGGGAAAGCCCCGAGAGATATTCGGTCAATTCCTCGGCCATGCGTTTGGTGAGGGTGAGGATGAGGCTCCGCTCGCCCCTGGCGGTCCGCTCCCTGATTCTCGTGAAGATATCCTCCATCTGGCCTTCGCTCGGAAGGACGAGGATTTCCGGATCGATGAGTCCGGTGGGCCTGATCACCTGTTCGGCCACCACCGAGGACCTCGCCAGCTCGACCGGCCCCGGCGTCGCGGATACGTACACGACTTTGCCCACGAGGGCGTCGAACTCATCGATTTTCAGCGGCCGGTTGTCCAGAGCGCAGGGCAGACGGAAGCCGTAGTCGACCAGGGTCGTCTTGCGGCTGCGGTCGCCTGAATACATCGCGCCTATCTGCGACAGAGTCACATGCGATTCGTCTATGAAGGTGACGAATCCTTTCGGAAAATAATCGATGAGAACGCCGGGACGCTCGCCGGGTTTGCGTCCGGAAAGCGGGGCGGAGTAATTTTCGATGCCGGGGCAGTAGCCCATTTCCTGGAGCATCTCCAGATCGTATTCGGTGCGCGATTTGAGGCGCTGTGCTTCCAGTATCTTGTTGGCGGACATAAAGGCTTCGTATCGTCCGTCGAGTTCGGCCCGCAAAAGTTCCACCGTACGGCGTACGGCGTCTTCGGGCATCACAAAATGTTTGGCCGGATACACCACCGCTTCATCCAGATCGTCGCCCGTCTTTGCGCTGATCGGATCGAATTTGCGGATCCGCGTCACCGTATCGAAATCGAGTTCGATCCGGTACGCTTCCTCGGCGTACGCCGGATAGATTTCAAGGACGTCGCCACGAATCCGGAAGCGACCGCGCTCCAGCACCATGTCGTTGCGTTCGTACTGAAGACTCACGAGGTTGCGTTTCACCAGGTCCATGTCGAGTTCGGAGCCGCGATCGATGTAGACGCGCATGTCGCGATACAGGTCGGGAGAACCGAGTCCGTAGATGCAGGACACGGTGGCGACGACGATTACGTCGCTGCGTTCCATGAGGGAAGTCGTGGCCGAAAGGCGCATCCGGTCGATCTCGTCGTTGATGCTCGAATCCTTTTCGATGAAAAGGTCCTTGGACGGGACATAGGCTTCCGGCTGGTAATAATCGTAATAAGAAACGAAGTACTCGACCGCGTTGTCGGGGAAAAAGCCCTTGAATTCCCGATAGAGCTGGGCCGAGAGGGTTTTGTTGTGCGAAATGATCAGGGCGGGTTGCTGGAGTTCTTCGATGACTTTGGCCATCGTAAAGGTCTTGCCCGAGCCGGTTACTCCCTTGAGCGTCTGATATTTCCCGCCCGAGCGAATGCCTTCAACGAGCGCCGAGATGGCGGTGCCCTGGTCGCCTGCCGGGCCGTAGGGAGCCACTACTCTGAATGGTTTCATCTGGACGCACGCTCCGACAGGACAATCTGCGCTTTCGCCTTCTTACCGTCGCGCCAGTACTCCACCCAGACTTTTTCTCCGGGTTTGTTGTCCTCAAGCGCGGAATAGAGGTCGGCGATGGTTCCGATGTTGCGGCCATCTATGTTCGTCACGATATCGCCGCCGACATTGAATACGGTATTGCCGTAGCGCACGGCCTTGGCGCCGCCGCGCAGGCCGGCCTTTTCGGCGTTGGCGCCGCGCGATACCGTCGAAACGAGGAGCCCTTTTTCGACGGGAGCGGCGTACCCGTTCTGGTTCATGTAGTCGATCAGGTCGGGGAACAGCTGCAAGGCTTCCATTTCGATCCAACCGCGCCTGACTTTGCCGTCCTTTATGAGGTCGGGCACGATGCGCACCGCGGTGTCGACCGGCACCGCGAATCCTATGCCCACCGATCCGCCCGAAGTGCTGTAGATCATCGTGTTTATGCCGATCATCTCGCCGCGCGCGTTCAGGAGGGGGCCGCCGGAATTGCCCGGATTGATCGATGCGTCGGTCTGGATCATGTTCTGGAGGATGGTTTTTTCGTCCTTCTGGATCGGCCGGCCTAGCCCGGACACGATGCCGATGGTGAGCGTACGTTCCAGACCGAAAGGGTTGCCGATCGCAAGGACTTTCTGCCCTACCTTCAGGCCTTTGGAAGTGCCGAACGGTATCGGCCGCAATTTCAGCCCGGCGGGCGGCGTGAATTTGATGACCGCGAGATCGTTCTCGGCATCGGCGCCCACAAGCTTGGCTTCGTAGCGGCTTCCGTCCGCGAGGTTGACGTAGAGCTTGTACGCGTCGCTCACGACGTGATTGTTGGTGAGCACATAGCCGCGCTCGTCGATTATGGAACCCGAACCGGAACCGCCCGACTGCGGCACAGGCTCCAGGAACCAGTTGACGCTCACCACTTCAGTGGTGATGTTGACGACCGATTCGTTGTAGCGTTCGTATACGTTGATGTTTTCGTTTTCATCGACCGTATAGGACGAATACGGCGAGCTTCCGGCCGTTTTGCCCGTGTCCGCGACAGGCAGGGTCTCCGCCGTTGCGAAAGAATCGGGCGCCGTGTCTGCCGTACTGGCCGTGTTTGCCGCGCTTGGTGAAGCCGGGACTTCGGCCGTATGAGTGTCGGTCGTCTGATTGTCGGTTCTGCGGCCGGCGAAACCCGCGACCCACAGGCCCAAGGCGCCCGCCATGACCGCTGTGGCGAAAACTGCCACGATTATCTGACCACGCGTATATAATCTCATCCTGCGGTTCCCTTTCGCCCGTTTCAGGCGAAACTGATCTTGCCTGCCGCGGCTTCTTCGGCACGGGCGAGCATGAAAATATAATCGGAAAGACGGTTCAGGAAGCGTCTCAGGTCCATCGATACCGGTTCGATCCGCGCAAGGGCGACAACACGCCTTTCGGCGCGCCGCGCGATGGTCCTGGCGAGATCCAGCGCGGCCGACCCCTGCGTCATGCCCGGAATGACGAAGCCTCGAAGCGGTATGCGGGCTTCGAGCCCGGCGGTCCGTTCGGAAATCCGCGCCTCGTCTTCGGGCAGGATAGGCCTGTCGAAAACCGCGCTCACCGACGCGAGTTCGCCCGCCACCCGGAACAGGAGTCTCTGGATATCTTCAATCGCATAGAGGACTTCATCCTGCACGCACAGGTGCCGGGCAATGCCGAGCGCCGAAGAAAGTTCGTCGATGGTGCCGTAGGCTTCCACTCTCGGATCGTCCTTGCCTACGCGCTCCCCGGACATGAGGCCGGTATCGCCCGAGTCTCCGGTTTTCGTCATGATGCTCATGGTACAAGAATACTCAGGCCAGGCGTTATTCGTATAGTGTATCGTCTTGACGATATAGGACGGAGCGCGCTTTTATTGATCGGACAATGACCGTACCCAGTATCCCGGATGCCGCGAGCGACCCTCCCGAAACCATCGTCGGGGATATCGCGCCCTGCCCCTATCTCGAAGGGCGCTTTTCGAGGCTGCTTTTCGCGGCCGCCGCGCGGCTGGATCTCGAAACCCAGGAATCCATGATAGGCGGAGGCTGGAGACGCTCGGGCGATGTACTTTACCGCCCTGTCTGCCCCGGGTGCAGAGCGTGCATTCCGCTGCGCCTGGATGCGGCCTCAAACGCCGCCGACAGCCGGAGGAAACGCGCTCAGGCCCGAAATCGCGATATCCGACCGGTCGCCGTCGAATCCCGTTTTACCGAAGAGCATTTCGCGCTGTACGAACGCTATATGGAATCCCGGCACGGAGCCGCGAAGGGGTCGGTCGACAGAGAAGGATACACCGCAACGCTGCTTTCCCATCCCCATCTGCCGGGCCCGAATGACGGAGCCAGCCCTCTCGTCATGGAATACCGGACGACCGTCGGGGACCGCCTCGTCGCGATCGGATGGCTCGATGCATACCCGCACGGCCTTTCTTCGGTCTATTTCGCCTTCGATCCCTCCCAGTCGCGGCGATCCCTCGGCGTGTTTTCCGTGGCCGCCGAAGCGGCCGCGGCCTTTGCGGCGGGCAAACGCTATTATTATCTTGGTTTTTGGGTGCCGAGTTCCCGGACGATGGATTATAAAGCCGATTTCAGGCCTTTCGAACTCGCTCTGCCGGATATCGGGTCCGGCGGGTGCACGGGCCGGAGATGGATTCCTTTCGCCGACCGGAACGCAGCCCTGCAATCCGAAGCGCTTTGTGCTTTCCTGCCCGGCCGCCGCGTTGACAGTGCCCGGCCGACGTGCTAGGCTTCGGAACCTTTACGGAAGGAATAATATGGCATCCGAGACCAACAAAGCCGACGAAGCGAAGGAAAACAACACCGACGCTGCGCCTGTCGCGAAATCCCCCGCCAGGACCACCAGAACCGCAAAAACAGAGAAGGCTCCCAAGGCCGCGAAAGCCGTCAAGGCCGTCAAGGTCGAAACAGCAGCGGACAAGCCGAAACGCTCCATCAAGAACCCCTGGCTCTATGCGGGAACCGTGGTGATCCTTGCGATCACCATTGTCGCCTTCGTGGTGGCCCCCGCGCTTGGCGGAAGCTCCTCCGGCTCGGTGCCGCAGTTCGGAAGCTGGAATGGCAAGCCCATCACGTATACTTCCGGATCGTACTTCGCCAACCAGGTCGCGCAGATCAATGAATATCTGCGCCAGCAGGGTTTGACCGAAGCAAACTTCCAGTATTATGCCTACCAGGTCTGGCGTCTGGCCTTCGAAAGCACCGCGGTGCGCACTGCAGTACTCGATTCGGTCGCCGATTCCGGTTTCCGCGTGAGTTCCAAGGGCATCGACACCGCAATCGCCGCCAATGCGTCGTTCCAGGAAGACGGGCAGTTTTCCGCCGACAAATACCGCGCCGCTTCCCTGGCGTCGCAACTGTCCATCCGGGACACCACGCGCGACGACCTGATGGTCACCCGCTACTACGAAGACGTGTATACGCTCGCGCCGAGCACGGCCGAGACCGAATTCGTAGCCCAGATGGGCAAGCCGCGCCGCACGATTTCCTATGTCGCCTTCTCCCTCGAGGCCTACACCAACGAAGACCTTCTGGCCTGGGCCAACGAGAATACGGACCTGTTCAGGAAGGTCGGACTGTCCCGAATCACGGTCACCTCCTCCCTGGCCGATGCCCAGAAAATCCTGAAACAGATCAGGGACAACAGCCTTTCCTTCGAAGATGCGGCCAAGAGCCATTCGCAGGACAGCTATGCCGACA
The DNA here is from genome assembly GCA_039679665.1 of Rectinema sp. Classification (GTDB taxonomy): domain Bacteria; phylum Spirochaetota; class Spirochaetia; order Treponematales; family Rectinemataceae; genus JBDKUJ01. Next base: position 5,733 of record JBDKUJ010000333.1, read on the forward strand.
AGGGCGGCGACGCCGGCACGGTATACTTCCACCTGTTCGTTTCGGACTTCACCGACAAGGCCGAAGCCGAAAAAATCGCCTCGCTCAAAAAAGGCGAACTTTCCGACGTCATCAAGACCGGCGACAAGGTATGGACCATTTACCGCGTCAACAGCGAACTTGCGGCGCCCGATTTCACGCAGGCCGATACGCTTGCCGAGGTGAAAGACTATCTCTACACGACGGAACGCGGAAAAATCGAAGGTTGGGCGATCGCCAAGGCCAACGATTTCGCCGGCAAGGCGATGACCGACGGTTTTGACGCAAGCGCCAAAAAAGCGGGTATGGCCACGAAAAAGGCCGGCCCCTTCCTCATCAACACGGGCAACCCCAGCTTCTCCGCCTATGGCCAGTCGGTGCCGCTCTTCGACAGCCCCGACACCACCAACGCTCCCGAACTCGTGTCCGCTTCCTCGGATGAAGCATTCCTGACCGAAGCCTTTTCGGTCGCCAAGAACACGCCCTCCCGCCCCCTGGTTTTGGGCGACAACGTAATCGTGTTCCAGGTAACCGACAATACCGATGCCGCAGAGGATCAACTCGGCCTCGCCAAGTTCGCCTACCCCTACTTCCAGCAGCAGACCGTGGACGCTTCGATCCGCGACAGCTTCCTGGCGAGCAAGAAATTCGTGGATAAATTCCAGGATACCTTCTTCAAGGTATTCCAGAGTTCCACGACGACGGGCACTTCGGAATCGTCGACCACGACGACAGTGCAGAAGGCAGGCTGATGGCGTGAAGCTCCTGCGAAGAGCTTCATAAAAGCCTCCCGGTGACAAAAAACCGCCCTTCGCAGGGCGGTTTTTTTTATGCATGCCAAAGCCTGATTTGTCAGTGATTCTCGTCGTCGTCGGTACGCAGGACCGCGAGGAATGCATCCTGGCCCAGCTCGATATTGCCCACCATTTTCATGCGCTTCTTGCCCTCTTTCTGTTTTTCGAGGAGCTTGCGCTTTCGCGAAATGTCGCCGCCGTAGCACTTGGCAAGAACGTCCTTGCGCACGGGATTCACGGTCTCGCGGGCGATCACCGTACCGCCGATGGCGCCCTGGATGGCGACTTTGTACTGCTGTCGCGGGATGGCCTTCTGGAGGCGTTCGCATACCTTGCGCGCTCTTTCATAGGCGCCCGGGCGGTACACGAGCATGGAAAGGGCATCCACGGGGTCGCCGTTGATGAGGAAATCCACTTTTGCCAGTTCGGTCTGCTTATAGCCGACCACTTCGTAATCGAAGCTCGCATAACCGCGACTGGTCGACTTTAACTTGTCATAAAAATCAAACAGTACTTCGGCAAGCGGCATTTCGAAAATAAGCTCGACGCGCTTTTCGTCGAGATGGACGAAGGATTGCTGCACGCCGCGCTTGCCGACGCAGAGCGTGATGAGGTTTCCGATATAGGTCACCGGAGTGATGATCTGCGCCTTGATATAGGGCTCTTCGGCGCTTTCGATCCTGGCCGGATCCGGATAGACCGAAGGATTGTCGACCGCGATCGTCTCGCCGTTATGGAGAGTGATCCGATAGCGCACTGAAGGCGCGGTCATGATGATGGCCTGGTCGAACTCGCGTTCGAGACGCTCCTGTACCACTTCGAGGTGAAGCATACCCAGGAAGCCGCAACGGAAACCGAAACCCAGAGCGAGGGAGTTGTCCTTTTCGAAAATCAGGGACGCATCGTTCAACGTCAGTTTCTCGAGACTGTCCTTGAGCTCGGAGTAATCGGCGGCATCCATCGGATAAATCGAGCTGAACACGACCGGTCTGACTTCGCGGAAGCCGGGTAAGGCTTCGGCGCAGGGGCGCGCATCCTCGGTCACCGTGTCGCCGACGCGTACTTCCGATACGGTCTTGATGCCGGCCGTAAAAAAGCCGACTTCGCCCGCCGAAAGCCTGTCGGTTCCGGCTGTGGCGATCTTGAAAAGCCCGATTTCCTCGACTTCATGAACCGCTTTGCCGGCCATGAAACGGATCGTCATTCCTTTTTCGAGGACGCCCGTCATGATGCGCACATGGACGACGACTCCGCGGTAGATATCGTAATGCGAATCGAAGATCATGGCCTGCAGGGGGTCCGCCGGGCTTCCCTTGGGAGCGGGTACACGTTCCACGATGGCTTCGAACAGTTCGTCGATGCCGAGGCCCATTTTGGCGGAGACCGCGAGCGCCTCGTCCCCGTCCAGCCCCAGATCCTTGAAAATCTGCTGGCGTACGCCAGGCACATCGGCTGCGGGCATATCGATCTTGTTGATCACGGGCAGAATTTCGAGATCGTGTTCCAGAGCCATATACATATTGGACAGAGTCTGCGCCTCGACGCCCTGTGTGGCGTCGACCACGAGGATCGCGCCTTCGCATGCCGAAATGGCGCGGGATACCTCATAGGAAAAGTCGACATGTCCCGGCGTGTCCACGAGATTGAGCGTGTAGGTCTTGCCGTCGCGGGCCGTATAGGGAAGCGTCACGGCCTGGCTCTTGATGGTGATGCCGCGCTCCCGCTCGATGTCCATATTGTCCAGCATCTGGTTCTGGAGTTTGCGTACGTCCACCAGATGCGCCTTCTCGATGAAGCGGTCGGCCAGGGTGGATTTTCCGTGGTCGATATGGGCGATTATGCAGAAATTGCGGATGAGCTCAGGCTCGTGCATGGCCTTGAATGTAGTCGAAACAGCCGTTTTACACAATCGCATCCCGCGGCGGCGGGAAAGGCGGCGAAACCCGCGGCCAGGCTTGCGCCGCACTCGCTTCGCCAGCCATAATCCCTCCCGAATGAACCAGTATGGATCCCTTCCGCGCAACGCAAAAGCCTGCATCGCCGTCGAACCTCTCTGGTCCTTCTTCGGCCCCATCGTGACCTATTATGCGCCCCTTTATCAAAGAGCCCGCGGACTCGATGAGGTGCAGATGGGCACGATCAATTCGGCGCACATCGCCGCCGGATTCATCTTTTTCGCGCTCGCTTCCCCCATAACCAACCGCCTCGGCAGACGAAAAACGAGTCTGGTGTTCGACCTTATCGCATGGAGCGCGGCGATGCTCGTCTGGGCATTCGCGAAAAATTTCGCATGGTTCCTGGCCGCAGGCATCCTGAATGCCGTGGTCCGGATCGTCGTCGTATCCTGGAACCTCCTCATCACCGAAGACGCTAGGGAAGACCAGCGTTCTTCGATCCACGGATGGATGCACCTCATCGGATCGGCATCGGGCCTGGTCGTATTCCTGGGCGGACTCGTCATCGGACGCTTCGGGATCATCGAATCCATGCGAGTCATCTATCTGGTCGGCGCGCTTTCCATGACGTTCATGTTTACCATCCGCTATCTCCTGACCCGCGAAACCGCAGCCGGTCTGATCCTCAGGGAAAAATACAAAGGCAGGAGCTTCGCCGCTTCCGTCTTCGCCCAAGTCGGCGAATCGGGAAGAGCGCTGCGCGACCCCCGCTTTCTCAGGCTTCTCGGCCTTTTCTTTGTGGCCAATGCCGTCCTCTATATCGATTTTTACAGAATACTCTACCTGCAGGAAACCAAAGCCCTGGATTCGACCACGGTCGCGTTCATGCCCGCTTTCGGCGCTGTGCTGAGCATCATCCTGTTTTTCTTCGTCATGCCGCGCCTGCCGAAATTCCGCGACACGGCCGTCCTGTCCTGGTCTTTCCTGCTCTGCGCAGTGTTCCAGGCCGGAATTCTGCTTGCGCCCAAAAATTCCGTACTCCTCTCGGTATTGGCCGTTGGCTGTCTCCAGACTTCCTTTTTCCTCGTCCAGGCTTTCAGGGATGCAGTGTTCATGAACTCCGTCGACGAACAGCGGAGAGGCGACCTTTTCAGTCTTGTGCAGGCCCTCACCCTGCTCATTTCGATTCCGGTGGGATGGCTCTCGGGGCTTATGTACTCGGCCAATTCCACATTGCCCTTCGTCGTGGCCTTCGTGCTCTATCTGCTGGGCTTCGTCATCTCCGGCCGCATCAAAACGCATGAAGGCGCAAAACTGTGAGCCTTCCCGGCCTCGCTTCGCTTCTCGAAGAAAGCGGTGTCGAGCCGGAAAGGATACTCGTTGACGGTTCCGCAGGAGGCCGCGGCAACAGCCCCGATGGCGACGGGACTGTCGCGCCTGGCCGCGACTACGTCCTTTACTGGATGCAGAAGGCGCAGCGTCCCGCCGACAATCCCGCGCTGGACCTGGCGATCCATGCCGCCGATCGGCTGGGCCTTCCCCTCCTCGTCCTTTTCGTCCTGACCGACTATCCGGCCGCCAATCCGAACCATTACCGCTTCATGCTTCATGGTCTGCGGGAATGCGCGACCATGTTGCGGGAACGCGGCATCGGATTCGCCCTGCGCGCAGGCGAGCCGGCCGTCGTCGCTGCGGAAGCCGCACGCCATGCCGCATTGGTGCTGTGCGATGCAGGCAGGCTTCGCATCGAACGCAGATGGCGGGAAGATTTGGCCCTCAATCTGCGCGGCGGACAGGATGGAAACTCAGGCAGGCAAGTTCCCCTCATCCACGTTGAAACAGAAGCCGTCGTTCCTCCCGATTCGGTTTCGCCGAAGGAAGAGTATTCCGCGGCCACGATAAGGCCCAAGATATCCGGGCAGCTGCCGAGGTTTCTCCACGTTGCCGCTCGGGTTTCCGCTTCAGGTTCCGCTCACGTTTCCGCCCTGGCGAAACCCGTCCTGAAGGCTTTCCCCTCCGGCTGCGAAGATTCACGGGACGCCCTTTTCGCTTCGTACGACGCTCCCGCCACCCCCGAATACCCGGGCGACCGCATCGCCGAGCAGACGATATGTTTCAAGCCCGGTTTTATGGCCGGAATGGAACGATTCGAAGAATTCGCATGCGGCGGCGCCCTCGACCGCTATGATGCGGACCGCAACGATCCCTGCAAGGATGGCCAGAGCGGCATGAGCCCCTATCTGCATTTCGGCCAGGTTTCGCCCGTCCGCCTTGCGGGAGAAGCTCTGGGCAGGCCAGGCCCCTCGTCGCAAGCTTTCGTCGAACAGCTCGTGGTCAGACGGGAACTCGCGGCCAATTTCGTCCTGCGAAATCCCGGCTACGACCGATATGAATCCGCGGTACCCGCCTGGGCCAGGGAAGGACTGGCTGCGGTCCGACAGAGGCCGACGGTCTATCGGGAAGCCGACCTGGAAGCTGCGGCCACGCAGGACCGGTTCTGGAACGCCGCGCAGAACGAACTGGTCCTCACCGGCAAAATGCACAACTACATGCGCATGTACTGGGGCAAACGGCTCCTGGCCTGGCATGCCGACCCCGAGCGCGCCTACCGCATCGCCCTCAGGTTCAATGACCGCTATTCTCTGGACGGACGCGATCCCAACGGCTATTCGGGCGTCGCATGGTGCTTCGGACGCCACGACAGACCATGGCCTCTTCAGCCTCTCTTTGGAAATGTCAGAGCGATGGTCCCCGGGCGACTGTCGGTCAAGTTCGACGCCGCAGCCTATGCCGAGCGCGTGGAATCGATGTATATTCGAAATACAACAAGGGGGAAACGATGAACCAAGAACAGTTGCCCTGGGTTATCAAGGAAGGTCCCCGCACCGACCGCGACATCACCGTCTATGCCCTGTCCACCTGCGGATTCTGCAAGCGCGCCCTCGCCTTCCTCGACCATAAGGGCTTCCGATACAGATATCTCTACATGGATCAGATACCCGTCGATACGAAAAATGAAATCAAAGCCGAACTCAAGGCCACGTTCAATGAATACGTCGCCTTTCCCTTCGTCGTGCTGGACGGCAAGAGCCACCTCGTAGGCTTCATCGAACCTGACTGGGTACGCACACTGGGGCTTTGAGGTACGGCATGACCGAAAAGACCGTCGAGCAGACGCGGACCTTTACGAAAATGGTTGCGGCCAAACAGGGCTGGGTGCTGAACCCCGATGCAGCATTCTATGAAATCCTGGCGGAAGGCCTGACAACGAACTGGAACCGGCACGGCTATTTCCTCTGCCCCTGCCGCGATTCGGACGGTTCGCGCGAAACGGACAGGGATTCCATCTGCCCCTGCCTCTGGTCGAAAGATGACATCGCGACACAGGGGCATTGCTTCTGCGCACTCTATCTTTCGCCCGAATTCGCCGCCTCGGGCAAGACACCGGGCTCCATCAAGGATCGACGCTACGGCGACTGAAGAGTGCGTCTATCTCGACTGGGCGGCCACGACGCCGCCCGATCCTGAAATCCTCGAAGAAACGCGGCGCAGGGCTCTGTCATCCTGGGCCAACCCCTCCAGCGCCCATGCGCCGGGCAGGAAAGCGCGTTTGGAACTCGAAGAAGCCCGGACCAGATTCGGGCAGGCCTGTGGCCTTCGCACGGGCGGGATCGTCTTTACCGCATCCGGCACCGAAGCCGACCAGATACCGCTCCTGGCCGCCCTGCGGGCCAGGTATGCGGGCCTCAAGACCTCGTCGCGTATCATCGTCTCGGACATCGAACATGCCGCAATCCATGCCCAGGCCGAAGTACTTGCGCGCATGGGCATCGCCGTCGATTTCCTGAAGCCCGACCGCGATGGCCGGATCCGTCCCGAAGATGCCGCGCAGGCTCTGCGCAAAGACACGGCCCTCGTCGCAATCATGGCCGTGAACAATGAAACCGGCGCCGTCCAGGACATTCCCGCCATAGGGCGCGCGCTGGCGGAAGCCGCCGCCGTCCAGGGCCGGAAGCCTCCCCTTTTCCACTGCGACGCGGTGCAGGCACTGGGCAAGGTGCCGTTCGTACTGTCCGACATGGCAAAGTCCGGCGTGACAAGCGCGGCTTTTTCCGCCCACAAGCTCAGAGGCCCCAAAGGCTCAGGAGCGCTGTGGCTCTCGACGCCGATCGAAGCGCTCGCCCTGGGCGGCGGCCAGGAAGGCGGCATCCGTTCGGGTACTGAAAGCATCCAGGGGGCATGGGGCCTCGCCCTCGCGGCCGAGCGCGCCAAGGCCGGTTTCGAAGCCCATCACGCTGCCGCCCTGGAACTTGAAGCGGCCCTTCTTTCCGGGGCGGCATCCATTCCCGGGGTGCGGGTGGTTCCGGAATCCCGCACAGCGGGCGATCCGCGCTGGTCGCCGTACATTGTGTCGCTCGCTTTCCCCGGCCTGTCGGGCGAAGTGCTGGCGCGCTCACTGTCCGATCTCGGCATAGCGATATCGACCGGGTCGGCATGCTCCGAAGCCGGCCGGAGCGGAAAACCGGGCGGCGGCGCAGGTCACGGAGCCAGGGGCGGCAAGGGGAGGCGAATCCTCGATGCGATGGGGCTGCCGCCGGAACTCGCCCTCGCCTCGGTGCGCGTTTCCTTTGGTTCGGCCAGTACGCGCAGCGACATCGACCGTTTTCTCGACGCGGCTTCGACCTTGTATCGTCGCCTTAAAACCTGATACAAAGGTACCCTCATGGAAGTATTTTTCCTCATCAAGATCGGCGAAGTCCTCCTGAAACTCGGCAACCGCAAGGAATTTCTCAGAAGATTCCGCGACCAGATCAATCATCGCCTGTCTGGCGTGCCGCACCTTCTCGAAGAATACCCGGGCCGCTATTTCCTAACCGTGGACGAAAAGGACGCGACCAGGGCCGCCTTCGTATTGGCGCACACGCCCGGAGTAAACGGATTCGCCCGCGCCGAGAAATGCCACAAAACCGTGGATGCGGTCATGGCCGCCGCCCTCCGCGCCGCCTCGGGCGCCAGAGCGGCTGGCGGACACAGTTTCAAGGCGGAGACGAGAAGATCCGACAAGAGTTTTCCCCTGGGTTCATACGAAATCTCCGCCAAAGTGGGCGAACTCGTTCTCGAGGCGTATCCCGATCTGCATGTCGACCTGCAGAAACCGGATTTTACGATCGATATCGAAATTCGCGAACGCGCCTACATATTCGCGCACATTGAACCAGGCCCCCGGGGACTGCCTTCCGGATCGGGCGGAAAAGGCCTTCTCATGCTGTCGGGCGGCATCGATTCGCCCGTCGCCGGCTACATGATGGCGCGCCGGGGGCTCGCTCTCGAGGGAGCGTACTTTCACGCCTATCCCTACACTTCGGACGAAGCCAGGGCTAAAGTCGTAACGCTCGCCCGGCGCATAGCCGCCTGGTCGGGCGGTATGCGCCTATGGGTCCTGCCCTTCACCGACATACAGATGGAGCTCAAGAAGCGCGTACCCGAACAGGGGACGACCCTCATGATGCGCGCCGCCATGATGCAGGTTTCGGATCGCCTCGCACGCAGGACAGGAGCCAATTGCATCATTACGGGCGAGAGTCTCGGGCAGGTTGCCAGCCAGACTGCGGAAAACATGCGCGTTTCACAGAGTCTCACCAATCTTCCCGTCCTGCGCCCCCTCGTCGGTACGGACAAGGAAGACACTGTCACGATGGCCCGCAAGATCGGAACCTTCGAGACCTCGATCCTTCCCTATGAAGATTGCTGCGTGCTTTTCTCGCCGCGCCATCCGGTGCTGAAAG
>JBDKUJ010000334.1:0-3392 GCA_039679665.1 Rectinema sp.
TCCGGCTCTTCGTGGACCGAGTTCATTCCGCTTCTGCCGCGGCTCCGGCCCGTCAGGGGCAGAATGCAGAAAATCGATCGCGGCCAGCCTTTCGATGTGATCATCGACTATGCACATACACCTTCTTCTTTTCTGGCCGTGCTGCCGGGGCTGCGCAAAAGCACGAAAGGAAAGCTGTTCTGCGTGTTCGGATCGGGCGGCGAGCGCGACCGCGAAAAGCGGCCGCAGCAAGGGCGGATCGCAGCGGATCACTGCGACGTAGTCATACTCGCCGACGAAGATCCGCGGGGGGAAGATCCGATGGCCCTGCTCGAGGAAATCGCCGCAGGCTGCCCGGAGCTTGTCCGAGACGAGCGACTCCACCTGATCCCCTCCCGCCCCTCTGCGATCCGCAAGGCTTTTTCGCTGGCGCGATCGGGAGATTCGGTCGTTCTGCTCGGCAAAGGGCATGAAAATTCGATCATCTACAAGAATCGCGCGACACCTTACGACGAAGAAGCCGAAGCCATCGCGGCGCTGGCCGAATCCGGATACCGGAAAGGAAACATTCAATGCTGAAAATAGCCGTTCTTTATGGCGGAAAATCGGGAGAACACGAAGTCTCCCTTGTCTCGGCGGCCAGTATCCTGAAGCACCTCGACCGATCGCGCTATGAAGTCATCCCCATCGGAATCACCAAAGACGGCCGTTGGCTTCTGCAGAACGATATCGCCCTTGCGCCCCCGGCTCCAGCCCCGGCTTCGGCTTCGGTTCTAACTTCGGTTCCGGCGCCGGTACCGGCGGATGCGGCCGCTTCCGACATGACTCCCCTTCCGCCGATCAGGCGGGGCGACAGGATTTTCGTCGCCCCCGGCTCGGGTCTGGTCCGCGAGGGCCCGGATGGGACAGTGTCGCCGCTGCCATGCGACGTCGTCTTTCCGGTATTGCACGGCAGCTTCGGCGAAGACGGTACCATACAGGGTCTCCTCGAAACCGCCGGGCTTCCCTATGTAGGCGGCGGCGTTCTGGCCTCCGCCATCGGAATGGACAAGGAAATAGCCAAAGAACTCTGGATGCACGCGGGGCTTCCCGTAGTCGACTTTATTGCGGTGCATCCCGGCGATCTCGCGGGCGACCGGTTCCCCGCCCTGCGGCGCAAAGTCGAGGCGCGGTTCGGTTGGCCGGTATTCGTCAAACCGGCATGCGCCGGTTCCTCGGTCGGGGCTTCCAAGGTTTCGGGGCCGGAAAATCTCGAAAACGCTCTGAAAAGCGCCCTGGAATGGGATTCGAAAGCATTGGTCGAGCCTTTCGTCGAAGCGCATGAAATCGAATGCGCGGTCCTGGGCAACGCCGAACCCGTCGCGTTCCCTCCCGGAGAAGTGGCTTCCACGCACGAGTTCTACGATTACGATGCCAAATACCAGGACCCGGACGGCGCGCGACTCCTTGTTCCCGCCCCCTTGAGCCCCATGCAGGCAACGCGAGTCCGCGAAATCGCGCTGGCCGCATACCGGGTATGCGAAATGTCGGGCATGGCCAGGATCGATTTTTTCGTCGACAAAAAGACCGGCGAAGTTCTTCTGAACGAAGCGAATACGATACCGGGATTTACCGGCATTTCAATGTATCCGCGCATGTGCGCCTCGGGCGGCCTGCCCTATCCCGAACTGCTCGACAGGCTCATAGCATTGGCCCTCGAACGCCACGCCGGGCGATCCGCGATTCGTTACGATTTCGCCTGAACGCCGGCGACATGATTGCATCATTATGCATGAATCAATGATATTTATTTACATAATGGGCCATTAGCCGATTTTTGTGGCGCATTCCCCCTTTGCGGGATATACTGAATTTTCTCGCCGCCCCGGCCAGGCCGCCCTTATGCGCGTTTTATTCCGGGGTCCGGTATCCCCCAAGGAGGTCTCTTCATGAAGTCCCAGGACTATATCGCCCTGGACGAGCGGTATGGCGCTCACAATTACCATCCCCTTCCCGTCGTCATTTCCGAAGCCAAAGGCTGCAAGGTTGTCGACCCGGAGGGCAAAACCTATTTCGATTTCCTGTCGGCGTATTCCGCCGTCAACCAGGGACATCTGCACCCGCACATCGTACGGGCGGCGAAAGAGCAGCTCGACAAAGTTACGCTGACTTCCCGCGCCTTCCATAACGACAAGATGGGTCTTTTCCTGAAAAAGCTCTGCGACTTCACCGGATACGAATCGGCCTTGCCCATGAACACGGGCGCCGAAGCCGTGGAAACAGCGCTCAAGGCCGCGCGCCGCTGGGGAGCCGAAGTAAAGAAAGTGCCCAACGGCAAACAGCAGATAATCTGCGCGGAAGGCAACTTCCATGGCCGCACGATCGCCGTGATAACCATGTCCAATGATCCGGACTCCACCGTGAATTACGGTCCTTATGTGCCCGGTTTTATCCGTGTTCCCTACGCCGATGCGTCCGCCATCGAATCCTCCATCACGAGCGACACGGTGGCGGTGATCATAGAGCCCATCCAGGGCGAAGCGGGTGTAGTCGTGCCGCCCGAAGGCTACCTGAAGGCCGTCCGCGGCATATGCACCAAACACAACGTGCTTTTCATCGCCGACGAGATCCAGACCGGATTCTGCCGCACGGGCAAACGCTTTGCCTGGCAGCATGAAGACGCCAGACCCGACATCATGTGCCTCGGCAAGGCGCTGGGCGGCGGCGTCATGCCCATTTCGGCCATAGTAGCCGACAAACGCGTCATGGATGTGTTCACTCCCGGCACGCACGGATCCACCTTCGGCGGCAATCCGCTCGCAGGCGCCGTCGGTATCGCCGCCATCGAAGTGCTCGAGGACGAAAAGCTGGAGGAAAATGCCGAAAGGTTGGGCGCGATTTTCCGGAAGGAAGTCGGAGCCATCCGCTGTCCAAGAATGAAACTCGTCAGAGGTAAAGGTCTTCTGAATGCGGTAGTGTTCGAGGAAGGCTTCGAGGCATGGAACGTATGCCTCGCTTTGAGGGATTCAGGACTCCTGGCCAAACAGACCCACGGCAACATTATCCGTTTCGCCCCGCCACTGGTCATCACGGAAGCGGAACTGAAGGAAGCTGTCGCCATCATCAGGAAAGTGTTCGAAGCGATTCCATGACCGGCCGCGGAAGCTGTGTGCCTCCGCAACGAGCATCAGCTGGGCACTGATTGAGGCCCAATGAGCACTGGTTGAACACTTGGTGATCAACTGGTGCCCATTGGGCGCTCAAATATGTACTACTCCCGCTTTTCCATCCCGTGCCGCCGGAAGCGAAAATTCAAAAACGCTGCCACTCTGGCGGATTGATTCGAACTTCAAGTCTCCTCCCGCGTTTTCGGCGATGCGTTTCGCCAAGGCGAGACCTATACCGGATCCTTTTTCTTTTGTCGTAAAGAAAGG
>JBDKUJ010000335.1:0-5442 GCA_039679665.1 Rectinema sp.
GACTGACAAGGCAATTCAAGGAGAAACAAGATATGGGCAGAATTATCGGCATCGACCTGGGAACCACCAATTCCTGCGTAGCGGTGATGGACGGCGGAGAGCCCCTCGTCATCGCGAATTCCGAAGGCCAGCGCACCACTCCCTCCATCGTGGGCTTTACGCCCAAAGGTGAGCGCGTCGTCGGCCAGCCGGCCAAGAACCAGATGATCACCAACCCCGAGAACACGGTGTACTCGATCAAGCGTTTCATGGGCCGCCGCTATGCGGAAGTCCAGAACGAGACGAAGCTGGTTCCCTACCATGTGCAGGACAACGGCAACGACGTCCGCGTCGACATTTCGGGCAAACCCTACAGTCCCCAGGAGATCTCCGCCTTCATCCTCCAGAAGATGAAGAAAACCGCCGAGGATTATCTGGGCGAGCCTGTGACCGAAGCGGTCATCACGGTTCCCGCGTACTTCAATGACGCGCAGCGCCAGGCCACCAAGGACGCAGGCAAGATCGCCGGCCTCGAGGTCAAGCGCATCATCAACGAACCGACGGCCGCGTCGCTCGCCTATGGTTTCAACAAAGACCAGAAGAAGGAAAAGACCATCGCCGTATACGACCTCGGCGGCGGTACTTTCGATATTTCCATCCTCGAACTGGGCGAGGGCGTTTTTGAGGTCAAGTCGACCAACGGCGACACCCACCTGGGCGGCGACGATTTCGACCGCCGCATAATGCAGTGGCTCATCGACGAGTTCAAGAAAGACACGGGCATCGATCTGTCCCAGGACCGCATGGCGCTCCAGCGCCTCAAGGAAACCTCCGAAAAGGCCAAGATCGAGCTGTCCAACGTCCAGCAGACGGAAGTCAACCTTCCCTTCATCACCGCCGACGCGTCAGGCCCGAAGCATCTGCAGAAGACGCTGTCCAGGGCGCGCTTCGAGCAGATGGTCGACGATCTGATCCAGCGCTCGAAGGATCCCTGCAAGAAGGCGCTTTCCGACGCCGGCCTCACGATCGACCAGATCGACGAAGTCATTCTCGTCGGCGGTTCGACCCGCATTCCCAAGGTTCAGGCGGTGGTCCGCGAGCTTTTCGGCAAGGAACCTTCCAAGGGCGTGAATCCCGACGAAGCGGTCGCCGTGGGCGCGGCCATCCAGGGTGGTATCCTGGGCGGCGAGGTCAAGGACGTCCTTCTTCTCGACGTCACCCCTCTTTCCCTGGGTATCGAAACCCTTGGTGGCGTCTTTACCCGTCTGATCCAGCGCAACACGACCATCCCCTGCCGCAAGAGCCAGATTTTCTCCACGGCCGCCGACGGGCAGACCGCGGTTTCCATCCATGTACTGCAGGGTGAGCGCGAAATGGCGACGCAGAACCGCACGCTCGGCCGCTTCGATCTGTTGGGCATTCCGGCCGCGCCGCGCGGCGTACCGCAGGTCGAGGTAACCTTCGACATCGACGCCAACGGCATCGTCCACGTTTCGGCCAAGGATCTCGGCACCGGCAAAGAGCAGAAGATCCGCATCGAGGCTTCCTCCGGCCTCGGCGACGGCGACATCGACCGCATGGTCAAGGAAGCCGAAGCCCATGCCGAAGAGGACAAGCGCGAACGCGAGCGCGCCGAAGTGCACAACGAGGCCGATTCGCTGATCTACAGCACCGAAAAATCCCTGAAGGATTACGGCGACAAGATCGGCGCGGCCGACAAGGAAGCCATCGACAAGGCGTCGAAGGAACTCCGCAAGGCAATGGAAGGCCAGGATGTCGAGGCGATCCGCCAGAAGACGGAAACCCTCAAGCAGGCTTCGTACAAGCTGGCCGAGGAAATGTACAAGAACGCTTCACCCGGACAGGGTGCTTCGGACGGCGCCGGATTCTCCGGCCAGGCCGACCAGGGCGCAGGTCCGTCAGACCAGAGCGCGCAGGATCAGGGCGGCGCCAAGAACGCCGACGACGTGGACTACAAGGTGGTCGACGAGGACGACAAGAAATAACCGCCGCTGCGGGTCCGCCTTCTGGCGGACCCGCTATGACGGGAAATTCTTCCGAGGGAACACCAGGTGGCCAAAAGAGATTATTACGAGGTCCTCGGCGTCCAGAAGGACGCAGCGAAGGACGATATCAAGAAAGCCTATCGGCGTCTTGCGATCCAGAATCATCCCGACAAGAATCCGGGCGACAAAGCCGCCGAGGAGCGCTTCAAGGAGGCTACCGAAGCCTATGAAGTGCTGGCCGACGAGCAAAAGCGCCAGGCATATGACCAATTCGGTTTTGCCGGAATCGACGGCATGGGCGCAGGCGGTCAGGACCACTCGACGGTGTACCACGATTTCGAGGACATCTTCGGCGGTTTTGGGGACTTTTCCTCGCTGTTCGGTTCGCTTTTCGGCGGCGGTGGCGGTGGCGGAAGGCCCCGCGGATCCGGCGGTCCCGCCGGGCCTTCGCGCGGTTCCAACCTTCGCTATGACATAGAACTGCCTTTCGAAAAAGCGGTGTTCGGCACTTCGGTCGAGATTTCCTATTCCCGCGAAGACACCTGCAAAGTATGCGGCGGATCGGGTTCGTCGGACGGATCGGGCCGCAAAGTTTGCCCGACATGCGGTGGCGCGGGCCAGGTGCGGCGGAGTTCCGGTTTCTTTTCCGTTTCCCAGCCCTGTCCGGCCTGTCACGGCGAAGGGGCGATCGTCGAACACCCCTGTCGCGAGTGCGGCGGTTCGGGACTGTCCAAGAAAAAGCAGAAAATCAAGGTGACTATCCCTCCCGGGGTCGAGGACGGCAAGCGCGTCAACATTCCCGGTCAGGGCGATGTGGGCGCCAACGGCGGGCAACCCGGCGATCTGTATGTGTTCATAAGGGTAAGGCCGCACGAGTTTTTCGAACGGCAGGGGCAGGATCTATACTGCGCGGTGCCCATCAGCATGGCCACGGCGGCGCTGGGCGGCGAAGTCACGATTCAGACTCTTGACGGCAGGAAACTCAAGGTAGCGGTGCCTCCAGGCTCGCAGCACGGCAAGCTGCTCAGGGTCCGCGACGAAGGCGTACCCGCACAGGGTGGACACAGGGGCGATCTGTATCTCAAGACGCTCGTCCAGGTACCTTCACGACTGTCGAGGCGCGGCAAGGAATTGCTGGAGGAATTGCGGCGCAATGAGGGCGAAAACACGGAACCGTCGCTCGTGCGCCTTTCCGACATCGAACCTTAATCAAGTTCCGATAATGTAAAACTTTATCGGAACTTGATTGAGGCTTTTCAAAAGTCGGAAGACTTTTAAAATGGGCTCGATTGACAAAAACGATCCTCTTCCCTCGTGCAGGGAAGAGGATCGTTCTTTATACGGCCGGACATGAGGTTGAGTTGAAGCGGCAGATATCAGGGCATTATCGATAGCACTCTATATCCTGCATCCGCCACGGCGGCGCGCAAGGCCTGGTCATCCAAGTGTTCGCCCTCGACCATGGCGGAATGCTGCAGCAGGTCGACATCGGCCTTCTTCACTCCCGCCACTCCTTCGAGCGCCGAACGGACATGCATCACGCAATGTCCGCAACTCATCCCGTCGATCTTCAGGAGTTTTCGCATCGCTTGGTTTCTCCTCACTATCACTATAATGGATAACGATGGCGGGTGCGTGGGGATTTACTGACCCGGCCTGAGGCCGTATCCCCAGCCTTAGGTCAGATTGGGGGCCTGAGGCCGGCCGCCATGACCGCTTCCAGCACCCCGCCCGCGATGGCGAGAGCTTTGTCGGATACCGTGCGACAGTGTTCCGATCTGCACCGCGGATCGACATCGGCGATCTTGAATCCCTGCGTCACTTCAAAACCGGGGCGCAGGAGGCCGCGCACGATACCGTCGAAGGGGGAAACGAGCACGATCCTTTCCCGATCGCCCGAGGCCGCATGGATGGCGAGAAGGGGATCGCCGCTCCGCAATTTGTCTCCGATGGCGCACAAAGGTTCCACGATGCCGGCGATGGGGGATTTCAGGACCCGTTCGCGCGCAAAACCGCCGATTTCGCCGGGGATTCCCGTGTCGGGTTCCGCCGATCCGGATGCGATGACACGTCCGAGAGTATGACCGCGGTTCGTTTCGACGACAAAATGTACATCCACAGCCGCCTCGAAACCCGGGCCCAGCGCGATCGTGAGGGGAGCCATTCCGATCGATGTGCCGGTATTCCGTTTGGCGAGAATGGCGTCGACAAGGACTTCGGGCCGCAAGACTTCGAGCGACGTGGCGTCCGGGTCGACCAGGATCGGTACGAAAGCAGAAGGAAGCCCGGGAAGTTCGAGGAATCCGAGGAGCCCGAGAAGTTCTTCCGGCGAAGCGACCCGCCTGGCACGGATATTCTCGACCTGCGCTTCTCCGTCATAGACGGCTTCCGAAAGAGCGACGGTCCTTCGTATCGCAGTGGGCTTTTCCGTTTCGAGGGCGGCCACCCTGAAACCGGCATGTACAAGGCGCAGGATGACTCCCGTGGCGATGTCGCCCGCTCCCCGGACGAGGATAAAGCCTTTTCTGCATGGGATCATCGTGATACCTCCGGGAAACGCGAGCGCATGGACGATGCATCGATGCATTCCGCCCCTGCGAAGAAAAGGTTTTTACGGATCGAACAGACGATGGTTTTTATTTCCCCCGCCATGAGGGCGCACAGTTCCGCGGCGAGGACCGGATCGGCTGCGTCCGTCTTGTTGAGAAGGAGAATCCGTTCCGCTCCCGGCGGGACATTTTTATACAGACCTTCCTGCGCGCGGACGAGGGCGAGGATATGGCGGGGGGCTATGGCTTCGCCCGGCGCACAAGAGGTGACGGCGCCGAAAAGTTCGGGCCGGTGTACGTTCGTTTCGTCCATGGGCCTGCCCAGACAATCAAGGCCGACTAGTCCTGCGACAATGTCCGCACAGGAGGGGATCATGGGTTCGTGCGCGGCCGGCGCCTTGACGGAGCGCCCGCGGGCCCCGTCCGCTTCGACCAGGACGAGATCGCAGAATGCGCCGAGTTCCGGAACGCGCGATGGGTGGATGCCGCGGATTTTTCGGGTTTCGGGAAGAAATTCCGAAGCAAGGACGAGGGGCGGATCCCCCGGTCCGGGCGCTTCAATCGTCGTCGACGCGTGCATCGTCGATGCGTACGTCGTCGACACGCGGCCGAAACGCCGGCCAGGTTCAAATCGGGGATCGAACATCAGGGTCGTCGTTGTGATGATCGTCCTGTAGAGCCGTGCGGCTTCGGCCAGGGCGAACATTGCGGACGTTTTTCCGCCTGCGCCGACGAAGGCGATTACGGTCGCCGGTCCGTCCGCGGGCTCAGGAGGGATCCCCATCAATCCGGAAAGATCATGCATGGCCGGCCGGAAGCCTGCGTTCGGCGCGCTGCGAATCCATTTCGGCAAGACGGGGCGAATTCCTCCGGACCGCCACCACTTCGGCCAGAATGGACACCGCGAT
>JBDKUJ010000336.1:0-2365 GCA_039679665.1 Rectinema sp.
GGCATGAAAGTTTCGGTGCGCGATCTCATGCTCGGCGCCGCGGTGGTTTCGGGCAACGACGCCGCCTATGCGCTTGCAAGGCGCATTTCCGGTTCTTATGAAGCCTTCGCCGAGCGCATGAACCAGGCGGTGCGCGACATGGGCTTCGATAGCCTGGTGTTCGTCGAACCTTCCGGTCTGTCCGAATTGAGTCTGGTGTCGGCGAGACAGTTCGCCCTCTTCGCGAAAAAGTATCTGGATCTGCATCCGCAGGCTTTGGCGGAACTCCACAGCGTCAGGTCGATCGAATTTCCCCGCGCCGAACATACCGCTCCCGGCTTCGTGCCCGCGGCCAGAACGGTGCAATACAACCGCAATCCCCTCATTTCCAGCTATCCGGGCGCCGACGGGCTCAAAACTGGGTACATAATCGAAGTGGGATTCAATATGGCGGGCACCGCGATGCGCGGAGACACGCGCTTTATCGTGGTGACGTTGGGCGGAACCGGTTCTTCCTACGCAGGCGGCGGAGCCCAGCGGACCAGAGACACAAAAGCCTTGCTTGATTGGGCATTCGAAAATTTCGTTACCGTTTCGCCCGATCCCGGCCCCATGCCCGAACCAAGGGCCTGGTTCGGCGCGACTCGTCGCGTGACGCTGATTCCGTCCGGCAAAGCCGCGGTCACGCTGCCCATAGCCGACTCGGAAAACGCGACGGCCCGCTACGAAGTGCCCGAATCGGTGAACGCACCCATCGCCAAAGGAGACAGGATCGGCCGCATCGTGTATTCGGCCGGCGGCAAGGACCTGTACGCGGTGGATCTCGTGGCCGGAGCGCCAGTCGAGCGCGCCGGTTTTTTCAGGCGTATCTTCGACGGCATCGCGCGGTTTTTCACGAACCTTTTCGGCAAGAAATAACGGAACTCATGTAGGCTTGGCGCTCTCGGTGGCGGCGCTATATGCGCCGTCGCCGTAACGCAGAAAACCTTCCGCGACCAGCGAGAGCGCCGCTTCCTTTACCCGCTCTTCGGAAAAAGGCAAAGAGGCCAGAATAGCTTCTTCCCGCACGCTTCCGCCCGAAATCACCATTTTGAGCACAGCCCCGCGCAGACGTCTGCGCGAATCCCGGAACGGACTCTGCGGTCTGTACGAGGCGCTTTTGCGCGAATGATTCCCTTCGGTTTTCTTCAGCGCGACGCCATAGTCCATCAGCGCGTTGTACCAGCGTGCGGGGTCCGCAGGATCGACCAGCGCCGCCGAGACAGGCTCGAGCGCCGAATCGGGCACTTTGTCGCCGCCCGGGAAAAAGTGGCGCAGGAGAACGGTCCGTATGTTGGTTTCCAGGAAAGCGACGGGCCTGTCGAAAGCGAACGCCAGGACCGCCCTGGCCGTGTAGACGCCGACGCCATCGAGGCTCCGCAATGAGGCTTCGTCCGGAGGCACTCTGCCTTCGTATTGATCCGCGAGGACGGCAGCCGTACGGACGAGCGCCAGCGCGCGCCTGTTGTAGCCGAGTCCGCTCCAGAGGGAAAGGACTTCCTGCAAGGGAGCCTGCGCCAGGCTTTGCGGCGTGGGGAAACGACGCATCCACGAAACGAATTTCGGTTCGACGCGCGGGGCCTGGGTCTGCTGGAGCATTACTTCCGACACCAGAATAGCCCAGGGGTCGCGCGTACGCCGCCAGGGAAGATCACGCGGGCATTCGGCGGCGCGCGAATACACCAGGGCGCGAAAGGCTTCCGCGGACTTTGTTTCGAGCGAACCCGGGTCGAAAAAAGGACCCGCAGGAAAAGCTTCCACGGGTCCCGTAGCGGTTTCGTTCAACGGTTCATCCGAAAATGTGTACATACTCGTGGAGAAGCTCTTCGGCTTTGGACTTGCAGCCGCCGCAGACCGTTCCGATCTTGGTGGCTTCCTGCAGTTCTTCCCAAGTGCGGGCGCCCGCTTTCACGGCCACTTCGATGTCCTTGTCCGTGATATTGAGGCAGGTGCAGATGACGACGGCATCCTCGTCCTTGAACTCGCCCTTTCTGCCCGATTTTTCGAGGTAGGAATCGATCGCCGCGCGCAGCGCTTTATCGCCCAGAACCGAGCAGTGGATTTTGTTCTCGGGAAGTCCACCGAGCTTTTTGGCGATATCGGCCGGCTTGATCGAATATGCGCTGCGGATCGGCATGCCTACGACAACTTCGGAGAGCATCGAAGTGCTCGCGATGGCGGAGGCGCAGCCGTAGGTCTTCCAGCGCACATCGGTGATGACATCGTCCTTTATTTTCAAAAGGAACAGCATCTGGTCGCCGCATTTTACGTTGCCGACCATACCTTCGGCGTCGGCCTCGAATTTTTCTTCGGGCTTGAATACGTTTCTCGGATTTATGAAATGATC
>JBDKUJ010000337.1:0-2390 GCA_039679665.1 Rectinema sp.
TTCGAGAAGGCAATAGTCGGCTGAGGGCGAAAAACTGCCGGGCAGATCGTATTGCGATGCATAGGCCGAATCCGTGGAAGCGGTCATCGCGATCGCCAGATCGCCTACGTCGAGGTCGTCGGTGAGGCCGCCGCAGGTGCCGACGCGTACGATCCGCTCCACACCATAGAAAGAGAACAGCTCGTAAGAGTATATGCCCATCGAAGGAGCGCCCATGCCGGAACCCATGACGGAGACGGGTTTCCCGTTCCAGGTTCCCGTGAAACCCAGCATGCCGCGGACTCCGGTGATTTTCCGCACTCCTTCGAGACGGGTGGATGCGATGCGTTCCGCCCGCAGGGGATCGCCGGGCATCAAGACAAAGGGGGCGAAATCGCCGGATCGGCCGGAGTTGTGCGGCGTTCCCTGCGAATAGGCTTCCAGTCCGCGTTCATGCATCATGGCGTGGTTCATGATCAGGCTCCCTTTTCGTACGTCAATCCGGAGGCTTTCGGCGCGTAATCCTTCCCCGAGAAGGCGACGAGCGTAACCAACGTGATGAGATAGGGCATTACGCTGAAGAATTCGGAGGGCAAAACGCGCAGGGCTTCGATGTTGACCATGTAGATGGCCAGCGCCACGGCGGTGCCGAACAGCAGCGAGGCGCCCGCCACACCCTTGGGCTGCCATCTCCCGAAGGAGACGGCGGCGAGCGCGATGAATCCCGCGCCATTGATCGTATTTCCGGTGTATTGGATGGTCTGGGTAAGGACCAGGCAGCCGCCTGCGATGCCGCCGAGCAGACCCGACGCCATGACAGCGAGGTAACGCATGCGGCGGACGTCGATGCCGGCGGAAGCCGCGGCCTGGGGGTGTTCGCCGCAGGCCCGAAGACGGAGGCCGAAGGGGCGACGGTAGAGGATATACCAGGAAAGGAGCACTACTGCGAGCGCTACCCACGCGGTCGGATAGATGCCGCCGGGACCAGGCATCATGCCCAGTTTGAAGGGTTCGGTGCGCTCCATCCTGAAAATGACCTGGGACATGAACGTAGTGCCGCCGATAGCCAGAAGGTTTATTCCCGTGCCTGAAATAACCTGGTTGGCGTTGAGCGAAATCGACGCATATGCGTGGATAAGCGACACAACGAGGGCGACGGCGCCGCCCGCAAGGACGGCGATCCAGGCGGAAAGGGGAGTGGAGGATTCGAGAAGAACATGGACCGTGGCGGCCGTGAATGCGCCGATGCCCATCAGCCCTTCGAGGGCGATGTTCACGATGCCGGCCTTTTCGCAGATCATGCCGCCCACCGCCGCGATGAGGATGGGCGAAACGATCATGAGGACGGAAGGGATCATACGCACGAGATCATTCATCGCGGGTCTCCTTGAGTCCGGCGGTGCGGCGCTTCGCCCGCCGGTCCGAAAGCAGGCGGAACCCTGCGCGCAGGGAAATGAAAATCACCACGAGACCCGAGATGATCCATGTGACTTCCTTGGGAATCTGCCTCGACTGCATGAGCGGCTGGGCGGAAGCCAGCATGCCGAACAGCAGGCCCGCGATGAGCGTACCTCCCGCCGTATTGTTGCCGACCAGGGCCACTGCGATCCCGTTGAATCCATAATTGTCGTAGCCGCCGAGGACTCGGCCATAGCTGAATGATCCCAGAGCGACCACGGCGCCGGCGAGGCCCGCGAAAGCGCCCGCGAACAGCATCGACGTGGTGATGCTCTTCGTGACGCCGATGCCCGCGTATCGTGCGGCGTCGCGGTTGAGACCAGTGGCGCGAAGTTCGAAGCCCAGTTTCGTTTTTTCGATCACGAACCAGAACACGAGGCAGGAGACGAGCACGACGAACAGCCCGAGATTGAGCCTCGATCCGTTGAAAAGCCGGTCGAGGAGAGGGCTCGTGAGGCGGACCGTTTCCGGAAACGTCGGTGTCCGGTACGTGTTGGCGCCGGGTATCTGCATGGTCGTCCATCGCGAGAAAAAGAACGCAATATAGTTGAGCATTATCGTAGCGACGACCTCGGACACCGAAAATCTGGCCTTGAGCCATCCGACAATGCCGCCCCAGAGCGCCCCAGCGACGCCTGCGGCGAGAAGCGCGAGAGCCCAATGCAGGACGGGAATTTGAGGACCATAGATCGCGACGAACTGCGCCGCGGTCAGGCCGACGATGTACTGGCCTTCGGCGCCGATGTTGAAGAGGCCCGTCCTTGCCGCAAAGGCCAGGGAAAGGCCGCACAGGATCAGCGGAAGACTGGCGGTGAGCCATTCTCCGACATAGCGGATATTCCAGGTACCGCGGGTGATATCAAGTCCCGTGAGAGTCTGGAGCATGGCGGTGTACATGCCCGCCGGATTCCGCCCGACCGCCGCCACGAGAATCGTGCCGCACAGGAAACCCA
>JBDKUJ010000338.1:0-3236 GCA_039679665.1 Rectinema sp.
GACCCGGAAGGCGTCCTGGAGATCAATTTCTACTGCGACACGTACGGGATCGATACGATAAGCTTCGGCACGACCACCAGTTTCCTCATGGAATGCTGGGAATACGGCATCCTGAACGAAACGCGCCCGGGCGGCGTCAATCTCGACTGGGGCAACTGGCGCGGCGCCTGCGAGCTTCTGCACCAGATGGCGGACGGCCGCGGCTTCGGCATGATCGCGGGGCACGGCGTGCGCGCGGCGGCGGCATACGTTGTCGCCCAGTTCGGCGCCGATCCCCGACTCATGAAGGACATCGCGCTCGAAGGCAAGGGGCTGGAGCAGAGTCAGTACATTTCGAAGGAATCCCTTGCGCAGCAGGGCGGCTACTATCTCACCAACAAGGGTCCGCAGCACGACGAGGCCTGGCTTATTTTCATGGACATGGTGAACAACCGCATCCCCAGTTTCGAGCAGAAGGCCGAGGCGCTGCATTATTTCCCGATGTTCCGTACCTGGTTCGGGCTGCAGGGGCTCTGCAAGCTTCCCTGGAACGATATCGAGCCGGGCGACAACGCCCGCTGGGCAGAGCCCAACAAGGTACCCGAGCACGTGGGGAACTATCGCGATCTGTACACGGCGATAACGGGCGAATCCCTGTCGTGGGACGAGCTCATCCGCCAGTCCGAGCGCGTCTACAATTTCCAGCGCGTGTTCAACTTGCGCTGCGGACACGGCCTTCGCGTCGACGACTATCCGCCCTACCGCGCGATGGGGCCAGTCACGGAGAAGGAGTATCTTTCCCGCGCCGAGCGCTACGACGCTCAGATCGTCAAGGAAATGGGGCGCGACCCCGCTTCGATGAGCCTTGAGGAAAAAATCGCGACCCAGCGGGCCTGGCGCGAGGGACGTTACGAGAGTCTGATCGATGCGGTCTACAAGCGCCGCGGCTGGACGCGCGATGGTGTGCCCACGCCCGAGCACCTGGTCGAAATCGGCATGGGTCTGCCCGAAGTGCTGGAGGTCGTGAAGAAGCATCTGTGACGGGAGGGCTGCGCCATCGATTCACGCTCGTGGTATGATGCGCGGAAGAAGGAAGTGGATCGATGGGAGAAATCCTGGATTTTTCGGTGCGGGCACTGGGCGAATGCAGTATTCCTTCGCCGATCCGGCTTTCCGGATCGGGAGTCAAGGGCGACAGGTCGGCCGATTATGTGTCCGACGCCCAGAAGATTCTTTACGATCTGGACGCCGCCCATTACGGCAGACCCGGCCAGCCGGACGGTTCGGGTGTGATCGAGTGCGCCGGGCCGCGCCGGTTCGTGTATTTCAACCCGAGGCATGTCCGGGCGGGCATTCTCACGTGCGGAGGCCTGTGTCCGGGTCTCAACGATGTGATACGCGAACTTGTGCGCACGCTCTGGCTGCGTTACGGCGTGACGCGCATTACGGGCGTGCGCTGGGGGTATCACGGCTTTCTCGGCGACATGCCGGGCGACACGCTCATGGACCTCGATCCCGACGTTGTCGATGATATCCACCGCCTCGGCGGGTCGCTTTTGGGTACGTCGCGCGGAGGGGGAGAACGCACCGCGGAGATCGTGGACTCGATAGAGCGGCTCAACATGAACATGCTTTTCGTGATAGGCGGCGACGGTACGCAGAAGGGCGCGCTCGCGATAGTCCGTGAAACCGAGCGTCGCGGTCTCAAGGTGGCGGTGATCGGTATTCCGAAGACGGTCGACAATGACTTGAGTTTCATCGACAAGTCGTTCGGTTTCGAGACGGCCGTGGGCAAGGCGACGGAAACGGTCGGCGCGGCGCATCAGGAAGCGCATTCGGCGTTCCACGGTATCGGGCTCGTGAAAGTGATGGGGCGGGAATCGGGCTTTATCGCCGCCTGTACGTCACTGGCGAGTCACGATGTCAATTTTGTCCTCATTCCCGAAGTTCCCTTCGAACTGGAGGGCCCGAACGGGCTGTTCGCGCATCTCAAGAACAGATTGCTCAAGCGCAACCACGCGGTGATCGTAGTCGCCGAAGGGGCCGGGCGCGAGTTTTTCCCGGCGCAGGATCTCGGCAAGGATGAATCGGGCAACGCAAAACTGGGCGACATCGGGCTCTATCTCAAGGCCAGGATTTCGGACTGGTTCGCCGCGGACGGAACTGAAATCACGCTGAAGTACATCGATCCGAGCTATATCATCCGGTCATCGGAAGCGGCGCCCGCCGACAGCATGTATTGCTCGAGGCTGGCCACCAACGCGGTCCACGCGGCCATGGCGGGCAAGACGGGGATGCTCATCAGCGAGTTGCACAACACATTCGTGCACATACCGCTGGAGGTCGCCGTTTCCCGCCGCAATCTGGTCGATCCGGAGAGTCCGCTCTGGCTCGATGTGATCCAGGCGCTCGGCATGCCGGAACGGATGACCAATCCGGCCTGAAGGAGGCGATTCGTGCTGACAATGACGAGGACTGCCAGGCTTGTGAAAAGCCAGGATCTCAACCATCACGGAACGCTTTTCGCGGGAAGGATCGCCGAGTGGTTCACCGAGTCCTGTTTCCTCGCCGCATCGCGCTGGCTGGGGAAGCCCGAGGATCTCGTGTGCGTGAAAATCCACGGGCTCACGTTTTCGAAGCCGGCTCATTCCGGCGATACTGTCGAGATCGTGGCCAGGCCGGTTCGCACGGGCACGAAAAGCGTGACGGTGGGAGCCGAGGTGTATGTAAACGACGATGCGAATCCCGCGATTCGAGGTTTTGCGACCTTCGTGACGGTGGACGGGGACGGTAAATCCTATCCGCATGGTTTGTCCCTGCCGGCCGAGTGGATCGAGGCGAACCGCCTGCTGCACGATGAGGCGGAGCGTCTGCAGGCGGAAAGAACGCGCTTCTGAGGCTTTGTGGCCCAAAGGCCCAAAGGCCCAAAGGCCTCAGAAGGATTGTGTGCGGGAAGCGCGGCGGTTGCGCAGCGGTTGCGGTCGGCCGGGATATGGCCGCCAGGGCAATGCAAAAGCGGTCATTGCAGGCAAACGGTACTGCGGCTATGCTCGGGCCATGATATGCAAATTGACCGAAACCCAGTGCAGGACGGCCATCGCGCGCGGCGAATTCGCCGACGAAACCAGGAAAGCCGCGCCGCATACGGCGATAGTCCTTTCCCAGAGTTGGTGTCCCCAGTGTATGTGGATGCGCGGCTACCTCGATGCGATCGCCGCGGTTCCGGATGTCGCCATATTCTGGGTCGAGTATGACCG
>JBDKUJ010000339.1:0-5869 GCA_039679665.1 Rectinema sp.
CCGCCTTCGACCATGGTGATGCCCTTGGCGGTGCCGGCGACCACGATTTCGAGCTTGGCTTTCTTTATCTGCTCGTAAGTGGGATTGACGACATACTCGCCGTCAATCAGACATACGCGGACGCAGGCGATGGGGCCGGCGAAGGGAATGTCGGAAATATAGACCGCGGCGCTTGCGGCATTGACCGCAAGGATATCGGGCGGGTTGACCTGGTCGGTGGAAATGCAGGTGGGAACCACCTGGATCTCGCGGCCGAAAGCCTTGTCGAAAAGCGGGCGCATAGGCCTGTCGATGATGCGTGAAACGAGAATTTCACGGTCTTTGGGCCTGGATTCGCGTTTGATGAATCCACCGGGGATTTTGCCGGCGGCATAGTATTTTTCGTTGTATTCGACGGTCAGAGGGACAAAATCCAGGCCCTCGGTGACCTTGTCGGAGCAGCAGGCGGTTGCGATGACAGCGCTTCCGCCGCAGGTGGCGAATACGGCGCCTCCCGCCTGCTTGGCCATACGTCCGGTTTCGAAATTCATGGTTTCGTTTCCGACGCGGCAATTCATGGTTTGTACCATTTTATTCCTTCTTTGCGTGCATGCCCTCGGCATGCACGCGGAGGGCGATCCTGCGCGGCCAGGTGCCGGCCGGACCACCCTCGGCTAACGGGAAAAGGCCCGTGCGCACGCAGGCGGCAGGGCCTTCCATCCGTCCGGTTTCCCGGATCACTTGCTGCGGATCTGAAGCTTCGCGACGAGCGCCCTGTAACCTTCGAGGTCTGTCCTCTGGAGGTACTTGAGAAGCTTGCGCCTCTGTCCGACCAGCTTCAGCAGGCCGCGCCGGGAATTGGTGTCCTTCTTGTGGACCTTGAAATGTTCCGTGAGGCTGGTGATGCGCTCGGAAAGCAGCGCAACCTGGGTCTCGGTGGAACCGGTGTTCTTTTCGTTCTTGCCGTGCTCGAGCACGATGCGGGCCTTGTCCTCTTTGGTCAAACCCATGTCCCTCTATCTCCTTAAAACTCTCTTGATACCATATTCAGGAAGACAATCCCCGCAGCCTCACGGCCCCGTGGATCCTCGATGCTCGCCCCTTCGGGAGAGAGCCGGACCGCGGTCTTCGCGCAGCCCTTTTCCAGCAAAATCTCGGCAGCATACAAGCCCGAAGGCGGTACTACCCTTCCCGCGGCGAATTTTCTCGCCGCCCATCTCCCGGCCGCGTCAAAAGTGTCCGGTTCCCGGGTCGATGCCCCCGGCTCACGGATCGATGACCCCGGCGCCGCGGCTTCGAGTTCAACCCCATAAGACCGGCCGAGCATATGGGCCGCATCCTCCAGCCGGCCTTCGATGACCGCATGCCGGATGCGGGTCGAACTCACGGCATGGCCTGCCCAAAGCACGGGGCCCACAATCTCCGCCTCGATGTCCGTTCCCCGGCATATTTTCGCCAGGGCTTCCGCATCCGTATCGTTCCTGTATCCGCAGCGAAAATCCGGTCCCATCGCGAGATAGGCGACGCCGGATTCCCCGAGCGCGTGAAGGAATTCAACGCCCGAAAGTGTACTGAAATCGGCCGAAAAGTCAATCAGTACACAGAAATCGATACCGCAGCCTTCGAGAGCCTCCAGTTTGTCTTCCAGGGCGAGCAGGTCGCCGTGGAAAGAGGAAGGCCGCAAAATTTTTTTCGGGCTTTCCCTGAAGGTCAAAACCACGCTCGCCATCGCGGGATTCTTGGACCGCACCTTTTCGATCAGGGTTTTGTGACCTATGTGCAGCCCGTCGAATACGCCCACCGTGGCGGCGAAAGGTCTTTCCGCCAATCCCGAGGATCTTTGCGCCGTTTTCCAGCCCTTGAACTCGGCCCAGGACAGAATCTTCATGTCCGGACCTCCGCAGGCGTCACCATGACATAGCGAAGCGACGCCTCTTCAATGCGGACTATGCCCAGGAATCGCGCCGCGCGGTCGAAGGCGGCCAGCACAACCCCGACTGGCGGACAGGACTCGATCCGGCGGGGAGAAATTTTCTTGCCGTCGAGAAAATCCGAAGCTGCGGCATCGTCCAGCACGGTGACTGCAAGGCCCAGATCGCGCGCCGCATCCGCGTCGAAGTCGCGTATATCTTTGTCGGGATCGAAAGCCCCGGGCGCAACCGCATCTTCGACGACGAAGGGACCTACCGAAAGACGGCGCAACGCCGCAAGATGCGCCCTTGAACCGCAGGCGCGGGCAATATCGCGGGCGAGCGAGCGGACATAGGTCCCCGAAGAACAGCGCACATACAGGCTCATGTCCGAACCTTCGAACGACTCCATTTCGCAGGCGTCGATCCTGACCTTGCGCAGCGCCATCTCGGGCGCTTCCCCGCGCAGGGCGAGTCTCCAGGCCCGTTCTCCCCCCACATGGATAGCCGAATATTCGGGCGGGCGTTGCATGATATCGCCCTCGAACGAAGGCAGAACGGCACGGACTTCAGCTTCGCCGGGCAGGTCCGAAGTCGCCACGACCTCGCCCTGCGGATCCAGGGTCGCTGTTTCCGCGCCGAAACGGACCAGCGCCCGGTACTCCTTGTCGAGACCCGTGAACCATGGCGTAAGTCGCGTGCAGTTTCCCGTCACGGCGACCATGAGACCGGTCGCAAAGGAATCGAGCGTGCCGGTATGCCCCACTTTCATGCCGGGAAGCGCCTTTTTCAGGCTTCCGAGCACCGTAAAGGAGCTGAGACCGGCCGGCTTGTCCAGGAGGACAAAGCCGGATCTGTGATTCACGGGATGAGACCCTTGATCCTTTCGGTCATTTCAAAACCTTCACGGATACCCTTGTCGGCTATGAAATGCAGAACCGGTGTCAGCCTGAGCCTTACCCGCTTGGCGATACGCGCCTGGATGAATCCGGACGCGCTTTGAAGGCCCTGCGCCGCCGATTCGATGGCCGCGTCTATCCTGGCGTCGACCGCAGGGTCGCCCACCGCACCCGCGCCGTCGGCCGCGAAACTCGACACGTAGACTTTGGCATGGGAACCATCCCGCGCGGCCTCCACTCTCGTCACCGAGACGAAGGGGCCGACGCGGGGGTCCTTAACCTCACCCTGCGAAATGAGGAGGCTTATCTCTTCCTTGAGCTGTTCCTCAAGGCGTCTGAGCCGGATTTGATCCATTGTCCTTTTCCGTCGACTGACTGAGGGTCCGGGCGATTTCCACAGTTTCGTACACCTCGAGGATATCGCCGACCTTCAGGTCGTTGCAGTTTTCTATACCGATACCGCACTCAAAACCGGCCGTGACTTCCCTGGCATCGTCCTTGAAGCGTTTGAGCGACGTGATCTTGCCCTGGTAAATCTCGACTTCCTCGCGGATAACCCTGACCTGGCTGGTACGCCGGATGACGCCCTCGAGGACGTAGGACCCGGCGATGATGCCGATCTTGGGCACCTTGAAGGTTTCGCGCACTTCGACCTTTCCGATCTCCTTTTCCTTGAGTTCGGGAGCGAGAAGGCCTTCCATGGCTTTCTGTATTTCTTCCTGGGCCCTGTAAATCACGTTGTACTTGCGAATGTCTACTTTTTCACGCTCGGCAAGTTGCCTGGCCGCGGGGCTCGGGCGGACGTTGAAGCCGATGATGATGGCGTCCGAAGCGGAAGCCATCATGACGTCGTCTTCGGAGATGACGCCGGCCGCCGCCCGGATCACGTTCAGGCGCACTTCCTTGGTCGACAGTTTTTCGAGCAGACCCTTGAGCGCTTCGACGGAGCCCTGAACGTCGCCCTTGATGACGACTTTGAGTTCCTGCACTTCACCAGCGGAGATCGTGTCGTAGAGGTTGTCGAGCGTAACTTTCTTGACGTTCTTGCCCTCTTCGTACTTCTTGAGTTCCTGGCGCTTGTCGGAAATGGCGCGTGCGTATTTTTCGTCCACGACGGCTTCGAAGGGATCGCCCGCATTGGGTATGCCCTCGAAACCCAGTACCTCGACCGGAGTCGAGGGGGGAGCTTCCTCGATGCGTCCGCCCTTGTCGTTGAACATGGCGCGCACTTTGCCGGGGAATATACCCGCCACGAAGGAATCGCCGATCCTCAAGGTTCCGCGTTCAACGATCACCGTGGCGACAATACCGCGGCCCTGGTCGATGCGGGACTCGATGATCTTGCCTTCCGCCGGCCTCTCGTGGTTGGCGGTGAGTTCGAGCACCTCCGCCTGGAGAAGGATGGCGTCAAGAAGTTCCGAAATACCTTTCTTCTGCAGAGCGGAAATATCGCAGAACATGGTGGTGCCGCCCCAGGCTTCCGGTATGAGACCGAGCTCGGAGAGCTGCGTCTTGACCCTGTCGGGGTTGGCTTCGGGGAGATCGATTTTGTTGACGGCCACGATGATCGGAACGTCGGCCGCCTTGGCGTGGTCGATGGCTTCTCTGGTCTGGGGCATGACGCCTTCCGTCGCCGAGACGACGAGGACGACGATGTCCGTAACCTGTGAGCCGCGTGCACGCATCTTGGTGAAGGCCGCGTGACCGGGAGTATCCAGGAAGGTGATCTTGCCGCGGGGCGTGTCCACCTGATAGGCGCCGATGTGCTGCGTGATGCCGCCGAATTCGCCGGAAACCACGTCGGTCTTCCTGATCGCGTCGAGCAATTTCGTTTTGCCGTGATCGACATGGCCCATGACGGTAACGATGGGAGCGCGGTGCGTCATCTCGTCGGGTTTGTCCGCGTCCTTTTCGATCACGGTTTCGTCGAAGAGGCTGACGATATGCACTTCGCAGCTATATTCCGCGGCGAGTATCGTGGCCGTCTCCGCGTCGATCTTCTGGTTGATTGTAGCCATCACGCCGAGCGCCATCAGCTTGCCGATGAGCTCGGCCGGCTTGATGTTCATTTTCTTGGCGAGATCGGAGACGGATATATTCTCCATGATATCGATATTCTTGGGTATGGCGAGCGCGCGCGCTTCGGCTTTTTTCTTGAGCTGCAGCGCTTTTTCGGCTTCATCCTCACGCTTCGAGAACGATCCCTTGCGTTTGGAGGCCGGTTTGCGCATCGGGCCTTTTCCGGATCCGATCGGAGGGGGTCCGCCCGGTCCGGGCCTTCCGCCCATGCCGGGTCCGCCCGGTCTGCCGGCGCCGTAGCCGCCCGGTCTTCCGGGGCCGCCTGGACGGGGGGCGCCGTAACCGCCGGGTCTGCTGGGGCCGCCTGGCCCGCCGTAACCGGGTCTGGGCGCGCCGTAGCCGCCCTGAGTTCCCGGACCGCCCTGACCGTAGCCGCCTTGCTGCCCATAACCGGGTCTGGGGGCGCCGTAGCCGCCCTGGGCTCCCGGACTGCCCTGGCCGTAGCCGCCTTGCTGCCCGTAACCGGGCCTGGGCGCGCCGTAACCGCCCTGGGTTCCCGGACCGCCCTGGTAGCCGCCCGGACGCGGAGCGCCGGGGCCGCCTGAACCGCCATAACCGGGTCTGGGCGCGCCATAGCCGCCCTGGGTTCCCTGACTGCCCTGGTAGCCGCCCGGGCGCGGAGCACCGGGATTCTGCTGGCCATAGCCCTGGCCTGCGGAATCGCCCTGACCGGCGCCATAAGGCGCAGGCGCGGGCCTGGGACCGTAACCGCCCTGGGGATACCCCTGGGGGGGACGTGCGGGATAAGGACCGGAAGAACCTGGTCTGGGTTGCCCGTAGCCGCCCTGGGGTCCGGCATAGCCGGTTCTGCCCTGCGGGGCGCCGGAAGGACGTCCATCACCCTGTCTGCCGTCCGGCTGCCGGATGTCGCCGGGCCGGGATTCGGCACGCGGCGCCAGACCTGCCTGATCGGCGGGGCGGACAATCTGTTCGGAAGCTTTGGTTGCCGCGGAAGCTGCGACGGCCGGTACCGAGTCCGCCTGAGCCGCCTGAGAAGATGCG
>JBDKUJ010000340.1:0-2361 GCA_039679665.1 Rectinema sp.
CTCGGCCTGGCGTACGGTGCGGGGAAATCCGTCCAGGATCCAGCCTTTCGCGGTGTCGGGAGCGGCGAGGCGTTCTCTGACGATGTCGATGGTGACCTCGTCGGGAACCAGTCCGCCCGAAGCGAGAATGTCTTTAACCCGTAATCCGAGCGAAGTCTCCGCTTTCACGGCCGCCCTGAAGAGGTCGCCCGTCGAGATGTGCGGAATGCCGAGTCTTTCCGAAGCGATGGCCGAAAGCGTGCCCTTCCCCGCTCCGGGGGGGCCAAGAAATACCAATTTCATGCTGTGTTCTCCCAGTGCCGTACGATACCCTCCGCGAGGCGGAAAGGTAAACCGCCCTCAAGGCTCAGATTTCCCAGCGGGAACGGCCTTCGGAGTCTTCCGGCTTGCCGGACCAGGGGCGGTTCATGTTGTAGCGGAACAGAATTTCAAGCCGATCGAGGATCGCTTCGGTCGGGAGCACGAGGGTGACCTGGCGTTCCTCGCGAAAATCGGTCGATGAAGGAGCGCCTATCACCTTCCGGTCGAGGTGGAGTTCGATGCCCTTCGCACGCATGGCGGCGAGCTGAACGGCCAGGCTCCCTTGTCTGAGGCGTCGCGCCACAAAGCTTGACAACGAAAAATCGACGCCCGAGCGCTGCGCCTCGGCCCGCCAGACTTCCAGATCGGCATCGAGGAACCTGGCTGCAAGCGACAGAACGTCCGAACCGAAAAGATGCGTCATTTCGAGACGAGTTCCGGCGTGCAGCGCTATGAAGCGCCGCACGATTTCGATCGTATCGGCGCCGGCTCCTATGTCCAGGGGAAGAATGAACGGCTCGAATACGCCGGCCAGCTGAAGCTTCAAAATCTGATAGCGGAAAGGATATTCCGTTTTTCGGGGTTTCTTCGGATCGGCCGAACCTTCGGGTACGACTACGACGAGGTCGGCCCTGCTCTTTTCCGACGCCAGGAAACGGAGCGCCATCGTGAGATGCGTCATCTGGAAAGGATCGAAGGAGCCGATGAAAACGGCGACACGTGCGACTCCCTCGGGATAACGCAGCGTTTTCGGATAGTCGCGCAGGTCGAGCGGATGCAGGGCTCCTGAAACCGCCTTTTGGTCGATGCGGACGAGCGCCTCGATGATGGAAGCTTCGTAATAGCGGTAGTCGGCCAGTTCCCCTGCGCCGAGGTATCCAAGCGTACCGAGCGATGAGAAAATCTTTTTGACGCGATGTGCGACCGCTTCGACCCGTTTGTTGCCGAAACGTGCGGGCCAGGACGGAGAATTGCGGACTTTGGGACCCAAAAGGCCGCCGCCCGTCGTCCGGGGCATGTTTTTCCGCTCCACATTCGCAGTATGTAGTCCATACGGCGCCAGGACAAGCGAAATTTCTCTTTCGAATAAAAATATATATTTATCCATAAAAATCGGAAAATTTTGACAGTCGCGCTCATGTAATAAAAATAGACTTTTATCGATAGTTTTTTCTTGACACCTGGAAAATTTGTAGCATACTGGTGCGGAACGGAGAAAACCGTTCTACGTCATTGCGGAGCATCGGTTCGACCGGCCAGGAGGTTTCCATGGCGTCGATCTCTTCCGCACGGCCTTCCGCGTCGGAACTCGACCGGATTGCCGCACGGCATTCGGAGCAACCGGGAGCATTGTTGGGCATTCTGGAAGAAGCACAGGAGGCCGATCCGCGTCATCATCTTTCGGAGTCGACGCTGCGGCATCTGGCTGCACAGGAAAAAATCCCCCTCTCGCAAGTCTATTCGGTGGCCACCTTCTTTTCCTTTTTCAATCTGAAGCCACAGGGCAAGCATTCGATCGTCGTGTGCAGGGGAACTGCCTGCCATACGCGCGGTTCGCTCGCATTATTGAACGAAGCCCTCGCCCGGCTCGGCATCGAGGCCTTCCACGAAGAGGAAGAAAATTCGGCCACCAGTCCCGACGCTTTCGCATCGGTACGCACCGTGGCCTGTTTCGGCCAATGCGCCCTCGCCCCCGTGGTTATGATCGACGGAGCGGTGAAGTCCCGCATGACGGTCGGAAAACTCGTGACCCTGCTGTCCAAACTCGGCAAGGGAGGCGAAAAATGACCCCCGACCTCGGAAAAATGCGGAATGAAGGAATCGCCAGGATCAAGGATTCCGCCCCCTGGATTTCGGTCGGACTGGGAACTTGCGGCATCGGAAACGGCGCCGATCAGGTTTATGAGAAACTCCATGAAGCCGCCGGAAAGACAATCACTCAGGTGAACGACGGCAAGGTCGCCCCGCGCGTCCGCAGAGTCGGCTGCTTCGGATTCTGTGCCGCGGAACCTCTTGTCATGGCGTATCGCCCCGGCAAACCGCTATTGCTGTTCACGGACG
>JBDKUJ010000341.1:0-5338 GCA_039679665.1 Rectinema sp.
TTCTCTTCGATCCGGCGCCCTTCCTCTGTCACGACCCGCGAATTGATGAGGAATAGCATGGTTTCGAAAACCCCGTCGGACGCGCGCACGGTCGCATAGCGGTGATTGGCCACATTGTAAGCGGGAAGCACCAGAAGTTTCGCTTTTTCGGGACCATCGATGCGGAGCAGAAATTCAAGGCCGGAAGCCGAATCGGGGCCACCTGCGGAAAATCGCATCTGTCCGAGAGCCCGATCGTAGGTATCGAGTCCGACGAGCAATGATTCGTGCGCAAAATCGATTGGTCGTGACAGGGTAATGGTTGCATGGAACCATTCGGCGTCGGCCGAAAGTCCCATGCCCGATACCAGGCCCGTCCCCGTCGTTGTCATGCGCGGCGATTCGGGGAAAACCGCTTCATTGGCGAGGAGCCCGTAATTCTGTCCGGGATCGCAGATATTGTGCCAGAGTATGTGGCGGTCATAGGGAATCATCAGCGATTCGGTGGTCCAGGTCTTCTTGACCCACTCGTCCATCCACTCGAATATTACGCCGCCGGCATAGCCTTCGCGCTTGATCGCACGCATCATTCTCAAAATGCCATCGCCTTGCGCCGTTTCGTCGATGCCGCCGTGGTTCAAACCGTCGGGAGCGAAATGCGCCACCGCCGCACCATTGGCCAGACCAAATTCGGCCACAAGCGCCGGATATTTGGCGTGGCCTTTCATGAACTCTCGAAGATACCCGCCGTAACGCAGGACTCCATCCTCGTCCCGATACTCGCCGTACGAAAGTTCGTTGTTCATGAAGTCGGGATAATTGGGATAGATATGATACGATCCGAAAATCCCCGCGCCCATGGCGGCGGAAATATCGAGATGACTTATGTCCACGACGGCCCGGTCGTTGGCCATCGCGGTCTTGCCGCTCTCGGGCTTCCATTCGGACTCGTGCGATACAGGGTCGAGAGTCGGCCAACTCACGATGGAGGCGGGATGAAGCTTCCCGTATCGTTCCGCTTCGATCGAAGCTACAGTATCGAGTGATTCGGCGAGCCACGTTTCCGTAGGCGATGCGGCAGGCCCCGCGGACACGTATTTCCCCGCGAACGTGGCGCCTTTGTTCCTTGCGTCGGTGGACAGCACTTCCTCGCTTTCCAGTTCGCGCCCCACGGTCCAGCCCAACAGCCATCTCGATACGTCCACAGTGTAGATGCCCCACGATCTACCCTTGCGTTCCATGATATTCGCCCTTCCGTATACCGCGTCGACGCCGTAATCGATCTCCCGGGCAAACGCAGTATTGTAGTCGCCGGCAAGATAGTCTCCGTTGGGCGGATTCTCCTCCGGCCAGATACCCTGCAGGAGATAGAGAGCCTTGCCGGGATTGATCCGGTTGTGCGCTTCAAGCGCCTGATAGAATTCGGGAGGAGGAAGCGTATAGATGCGGATAGTATTGGCGTTCATGTCGCCGATCATATCCAGCCATCGGCGATAGGTTGCGATGTCCTCCGGAAATTCCGTGAAGAACTTTCCGGGTTCCGCCATGCCCAGATTTACGCCCCTGACGAAAAAATCTTTCCAGATTCCGTCGTCATCCCTCACCATGAAACCCTTTCCGAATGCGCGGACTCTCAACTCCGGCGCGGAGGGAGAATCGGATGCTTTGTGCTCCGAGCGCGTTTTCCGCACGTCGCCGAGAATGGAGGTCATCATCGGAACGAACGCTTTCCAGTAAAAATACGCGTTGCTGTCGACCGAGTCGTCGACCAGCAGACGTTTTACGCCGGCGAGCCCCGCGAACGAATATGGAGTATCCGGAAGGGCGAGTTCGACGAAGTCGCCGGAAAAATACCAGGCCGAATATTGCGGCGTCTTGTAGTTCATCACCGCGGGAAAGGTGGCCGGAAGCCCCAGATCCGCGAGCAATGCGGCTCCTGACTCGGTGAGATCGAAGCGGAAATCGGCGGCCGTCTCGATATTGGTTTCCGGTCGCACCCATTCGAACCACTGCCGGAACGAAACGGCTTTGTGTATACCGAATTTTTTGGCGTACTTGTCGCGATAGGCGATCTTGAGTCCCTGGGAACTCACGTCGCGGCCCTCGAGAAGCACTTCGATTCTGTCGTCGTCGCCGATCAGGATGAATCCGCGCCCCGAGAATTTCCATTCGACGCCTTTCTGTGTTTCGTAATTCGAGATCACCCAGGACGGTACCGCATCGCCGCGCGTAAGATTCTCGAAATACTTGCCGATCCATCCGACCCAGCTCACGCCGAGAAGCTTACCCAAGGATTTCCGGTCCGCGGCATTGGTCGGTGACGCCGCCACGTTGAACTCGGCGATGATCGTATTGCCGCCGCCCAGCGCCTGACGCAGCGCCACAGTATCGGCCGTGCTCAGACCGCCGTAAATTTTCGGCGAAAATCCGCTCGATAGCCGGCGTTGCATGTAATCGTCCGCGTAGACGCCGTAGGTATCGGCCAGATAGATCAGGTCCGGTTT
Source organism: Rectinema sp. (assembly GCA_039679665.1). Lineage (GTDB taxonomy): Bacteria > Spirochaetota > Spirochaetia > Treponematales > Rectinemataceae > JBDKUJ01. The sequence goes on from JBDKUJ010000341.1 coordinate 2,484, forward strand.
CGGCCCCGACGTCGGGAGGGGGCTCTCCCTCCAGCTCGCTTTCCCCGAAGGATAGAAACCGAAGTAATCCGATTTTTCGTCGTAAAGAAGCTTTGATCCCGCTTTCGTTATCTTCTCGTTTTTGAGAATCCAGTGGAGCCCGGCATGCTCTTTGTAATCGGTATACGGCACCGTTTTGTCGATCACCCAGATGTTCATGGGCTTGGCCGGCCCGAGGCGCCAGATCAGGAAAGGAGCCAGAAACAGGAGCGCCGCGATGCCAGTGACGATAAGGATCGCGAAATTCGACGAGGCGAGAACAGTCCGATGCAAGCCACGCGATTTCACGGCTTGCCCCCCTTCGCTCCTTCCGCGGATTTTGGAGCGAATCCCTTCCTGTCCATCTTTCCCCATCCTGTGGGCTTTTTCATGGCATTGAAGAATCCGAGCACGCGCCACATGGAGAACATCTGCCTGGGTCCGAAAGTCTCGAGCAGGGCGACCAGAAGCATGCGCAAGGTGTCCCTGTAATTAAAATACGTTACGCTTCGTTCGGAGATGAGCACCGACGCCATGGAAATCATTATGCCCATCAGAATGGTCGCCGCGAACAGGAGCAGCGCGAGTTTCGCGCTCAGAAGTCCGAACATTGCGGCCAGGCCCACCATGATATAGCCCTGGATTTCGAACAGCGGTCCGAGCAGTTCGAAGATGAAATAGTACGGCATGCCGACAATGCCCATCCGGCCGTAGGAAGGATTGAAGATCAGCTTGCGGTGGAAATAGAGAATATCGACAAGGCCCCGATGCCAGCGATTGCGCTGCCTTTTGAGCGTTTTCAGATCTTCGGGAACCTCGGTCCAGCAATTCGCGTTGAACGCATACCCGATCACGTATTTCTGTTTGCGCTCCCGCATCATCCGCGAGATGCGGACGACGAGTTCCATGTCTTCGCCGACGGTATCCTTCTGGTACCGTTCGTTGCTCGTCATATAGCCGCCGATGCTGATGACTCTTTCCTTTCTGAAAAGCCCGAACGCACCCGAAATGATGAGCAGATTGTTCTGTTGGGCCCACCCCAGCCTGCCGCACATGAAAGCCCTCAGGTATTCGATGGTCTGAAGCTTGGCGAGATTATTCTTCGGAAGATCGACACTCGTTATTTTCCCGCGATCGACCGTGCATCCGTTGATCGGGAAGACGTTTCCTCCCATCGCGGGCGTTTCGCTGCCGGAATCGAGCGTGAGGGAAGCAACTTTGAGAAGAGCGTCCGGTTCGAGCAGGGAGTCCGCGTCTATGCCGCAGAAATATTCCTTGGAAGAAATGTTTATCCCCGCGTTGAGCGAGTCGGCCTTGCCGCCGTTGTCCTTGTCCACCACGATGAGGCGCGGCAGGATAGGGTTCCTGTAGATTCCGCGAACCGATTTGCATTTCAGCCGCGGCGAGAAGAAATAGTCCGTCCGGGAAAGGCCGAAATGCGAAATCAGCGTGGCGAGCGTCCCGTCCCTGGAACCGTCGTTCACGATGACCAATTCATAGTCGGGGTATTTGAGATTGAGGAGGGAGTTCGCGCTCTCGATGATCGTCTTCTCCTCGTTGTATGCGGGAGCGATTATCGAGACCGACGGCAGCATCCGGGGTTTGAACAGCATCGACATGGTCTTCAGATCCCACAGCTTCGTCAGCGAACGTACTTTAAACCAGGACAGGACGAGAAGCGCTATGTAGACGAGATTTACGAGTATCGAATAATACGCGAACATGGTGTTGAAATCGACGATATACGTCCTGAGCTGCTGTATGACGGGTACGTACGCGACCCGGTCCGAATAGCGTATGACATAGATGGTCGGGAAGAGGAGCAGGGCGAATCCGAGCAGAAACCACATGGCGCGGACCATCTTCCAGTCGCGGGGCTCTTCCCGCTTGCCGGGCGGAACCTCGCGTCGGGACAGACCGCATTTTTCGAGAAGCCTTTCATCAAGGTAGAGTCCGCATTCTTTGGACAGAGTTTCGTTGCCGGGCGCTTCTTCGCGAATGATCCGCGCAAGCTCGTTTTCAATTTCGATATCCTGGTTGCGTTTCAGGAATTCCACAAGCTCCGACACTCGTCCCTGTGCGAGTATCTCCCGTATTATCTTTTCCGGACCTTCTTTATCCCGGCCCGAGATCATACCGATAAAATATTCGAGCCTGCCGGCGAGTACGTCGGCGATATTCTTGCGCGCCTCTCCCGATGAAATCTCGAACTCTTTCGCCACCAGAGGTATGTAGCGCGGATGCGCCGACAAAATGCGTGACATGCCGATCTTGGCCGCGGCCGCGGTCAATTCCGAACCGAGATACGCGAGAAGCGAACGCACCTGCTTCACTTCCCGCCCGCACCCGAGGGAACGGATTGCCACCGCCTTGATTTCCGGATCGGAGTTGTCGAGAAACCTCGCATCGTCGAGCGCGGCAAAATAATTCTTTTCGAGGGCTTCGGCCGCCTTTACAAGCAGCCTGTGATAATATGGAACGGGATCTATGCTCGTCACGAGGATCGAGAAACGCCTGCAGACGAAATCGGATTTTACCCGACCTTCATATCTGCAACTTCGCCTGTCGTCCTCGAGTATCGTCCTTCCGTGCATGCAATGGGCGCAGCTTCTGTCGGGACAGCCGCGCACGCTCCGGGCGAGTCGCTCCTGGGAAGGCCCTGCCTTGTACAGCATTTCCAGGAGATATTCTTCGAATTCGCCGCAAATGTTGGTTTCGGACAGGTCGACGAGGAGTTCCTTTATTTCGATTTCTTCGCGCCAGAAAAGGCCGAATACATACTCCTCCATACTGCGCCCGAACGACGCGATCAGCTTGTTTACCTTGTCGCGGTACCA
>JBDKUJ010000342.1:0-20085 GCA_039679665.1 Rectinema sp.
CTGTTCCAGATGGGATATTTGTCAGGGCAAGATCTGCAGCGGCTCATCGGCAAGGGCGCAGTGGGTGATATTTTATGTCGTTTTTTCGATGCAAACGGAAATATAATTGAGGATGAAGTGCATGATAGAGTAATTGGGATACCGATAGACATGCTCCGCGATGAGCGGAAGATATGCATCGGTGTGGCTGGAGGCGCGTCCAAGATCGGGGCGATCATCGCCGCAATGCGACAAAAATATATAAACGTGCTGATCACGGACGAGAATACCGCGACGGATTTAATGCGTCGCTGAGATTCTAGCGATATCAACCCGGAATACCCGGGTCGATGAACGACTGGAGTAAAAAGAGCCATCAGGAGGGGACATGGCGGAGAGAACGAACGACGCACTCGGAATGATCGAAACACGCGGATTTGCAGCTATGGTGGAGGCCGCCGACGCAATGGTGAAAGCCGCGAAAGTAGACCTCATCGGATTTGAGAAGATAGGCGGCGGCTATGTGACAGCGATCGTTCGAGGCGATGTGGCAGCGTGCCGCGCAGCTGTAGATGCCGGCGTCAGGTCGGCCGAAAAGGTGGGCGAAGTAGTTTCGACCCATGTCATCCCCCGGCCGCACGGATCGGTCGACGCAGCATTGCCGCTGGGCAGGCCCGGGACGGAGGCATAGTTTATGGCAGTAGATCTAAGGACGTATGTATTTCTCGATTCGCTACAGTTGCAGAATGCTTCATTTATCGCGACTGTGAGCAAAGGCTACTATCCTATCGGCATGCAAGCCTGTTGCGTCATAGAGATCGCACCCGGCATCGAAATCAACAGGCTTACCGATATCGCTCTCAAGGCGACAAACGTCACACCTGGCTTGCAGATTGTTGAACGTGCCTACGGCCTTCTGGAAGTGCATTCGGACAGTCAGGGCGATGCGCGCATGGCTGGCGAAGCGGTACTCCACGAACTCGGCATGACCGAGGAAAGCAGGCTCAAGCCCCGAGTCATGACTAGCCAGCTCATCAAGAACATTTCGGATCACCACGCCCAGCTGATCAATAAGGTCAGGCACGGGAACATGGTTTTGAGGGGCGATACGCTCTATGTACTCGAAGTCGAGCCCGCTGGGTATGCCTATTTCGCTGCGAACGAAGCGGAAAAAACTTCCGATGTCAACATCATCGAAGTTGTCGGATTCGGCGCTTTTGGAAGAGTCTACATCGCTGGCGAGGAAGCCGAAGTCATCGAAGCGAGGAAAGTCGTAGAGGCGAGACTTGCAGGCCTCGGCGGCAGAGTTCTGGCGGCCAACGCGTCACGGATTTGAACATTGTCCGAGAACCGCAGGAGATCCCGCGGAACCGGCGACTGACAAGGAGATGATGAAATGGCAGATATGAATGATGCGCTCGGGATGATCGAAACCCGTGGATTTGCGGCGATGGTAGAAGCTGCCGACGCGATGGTGAAGGCAGCCAAGGTAGATCTGGTTGGATTTGAAAAAATCGGCGGCGGCTACGTAACGGCGATCGTGCGCGGAGACGTCGCTGCGTGCAGGGCGGCCGTGGATGCGGGGCAAAGGTCGGCGGAGAAGGTCGGAGAAGTTGTGTCTACCCATGTGATCCCGAGGCCGCACGAATCGGTGGATGCAGCCCTGCCGCTCGGCAGGAAGCCCGGCGCTCCAAAAAGCAAGAAATAAGGGAGAAACCCGATGGTACTCGCACGGGTGAAGGGGACGGTAGTCTCCACACATAAATCCTCCTCTATGGTGGGGCTCAAGCTGCTCCTTCTGGAAAAAATCGATCCTGTTAGCATGAAGGGCAAGGGTGATTTTGTGGTTGGAATCGACAGTGTGGGAGCCAATGCAGGAGAAATCGTATTTTTCGTGACCGGATCGAGCGCACGCATGACGGAAACCACAAAGGGAAAACCTTCGGACGCCACGATCATCGCGATTGTCGATGCCATAGAAAAAGACGGAGCCTTCACGTATGAGAAGGCGGCGGTGCAGGAATGACTCTTGCCCGAGTGCGAGGTACCGTCGTCGCCGACCAGAGGTCGGATGGCGTCGAGAATCCGCGTTTCCTCCTTGTCGAAGAGTGCAATCAAGAAGGAGAAGGCAAGGACGAATACCTGGTTGCGCTGGATTTGGTGGGCGCCGACAGAGGACACCTTGTCCTGCTTGCGCAGGGCAGTTCCTGTCGGTGGACCTACCTCACCACGGACAAGCCGATGGACACCCTTGTAGTCGCCATCGTCGATACTATCGATCAGTATGGCAGGGATGTCTGGAAGCAGGAGTAGGGTATTAAAGCATGGCAAATTTAGCTGATGATATACGCTTAGTCGTGGAAGAGGTGCTGAAGAGACCTGATATCACAGCTCTTCTGGGCGAACGCGAATCTACTGCAAGCACTGCGATACAGACGCCGGGTATCTTTCCTGACATCGATTCCGCGGTGGCTGCGGCAACGATCTCCCAGCGCGAACTGATCGCCTTGCCTTTGGAAACGCGCAAAGCAATGATCGCTGCTATGCGCCGCGTTATAATCTGGAACAACAGCGATCTTTCAGCTCAGGCTGTCGCGGAAACCGGCTTGGGGAACGTCGCCGATAAGCAAGTCAAAAATGCCCTGGCGGCAAACAAAACACCAGGGATCGAAGATCTCGAACCAGCAGCGAGCACCGACGAGCATGGGCTTACGCTCACCGAACATGCCCCCTGGGGAGTGATCGGCGCGATCACTCCCGTAACGAACCCGATCGCGACAATAACCTGCAACGCGATCGGAATGATCGCTGCCGGCAATAGCGTAGTTTTCAATGTACACCCCAACGCCAAGGGAATATCGTGCCGCCTTGTGCGCATGTTCAATGAGGCGATACTCTCCGAAGGCGGGCCATCCAACTTACTGTGTGCCGTGGAAAACCCGACCATCGAGAGCGCCGGTGCCCTGATGAAACATAAGGGAATCTCTCTCCTCGTGGTTACTGGAGGACCGGGCGTTGTGGCTGCAGCTATGGGCAGCGGCAAGAAAGCGATCTGCGCAGGGCCGGGAAATCCGCCTTGTGTAGTGGACGGTACAGCTGATATCGCCAAAGCGGGCAGAGACATCGTGGCCGGCGCCAGCTTCGACAACAACCTGGTTTGCATATGCGAAAAGGAAATCCTTGCTGTGTCGGCGATCGCCGACAGACTCAAAGACGAGATGTGCAAAAATGGTGCCTATGAACTCACTGGAGCCCAAATCGATGCGATCACCAAGTTGGTCATCGCGGAGCCGGGCGGGCCGGACCATGAAGGCGCTCCCAATAAGGCGTATGTAGGGAAAAACCCGCAATATATAGCCAGGGCAGCGGGGTTCGAAGTGCCCGCCGCGACGAAACTCCTTCTGATGGAAGTGGGGCGGGAGCATCCTCTCGTGTGGACGGAACAACTGATGCCCGTTCTTCCCCTCGTGCGCATGAGAGACGTCGATGAGGCGATAGACTTCGCCGTGCTTGTGGAACGAGGTTGCAGACACTCCGCGATGATCCATTCGCATGACATCGAAAAACTTTCGCGCATGGCCAAAGCAATGAACTGTTCTCTGTTCATCAAGAACGGACCCTGCTACGCGGGACTCGGACAAGGCGGAGCCGGCTACACTTCCTTCACGATCGCGAGCCCTACGGGCGAGGGGATCACGCGCCCCCGAACCTTTACACGCGAGCGGCGATGCACGCTCGTCGATGCGTTCAGAATCATATGAAGGTGCAAGCATGAAACTCGGAAAAGTGATCGGCAGAGTGGTTTGTACGAAGAAACTCCCCTGTTTTGATGGCTTGAAATTGCTTCTCGTGCAACCACTGGATCACCTGCGCATGGAAGCGGGCCCCCCCATCGTAGCTTTTGACACGGTCAAAGCCGGAGAAGGCGATTTGGTATTCTTCGAATCGGGCAAAGAAGCTGCCCAGGCGAATCCCAACGGATGGTTCAATCCGGCCGATGCCGCTATTCTCGGCATTGTCGACGCTGTGAACGCGGAAGAGGTTTCATGATTATCGGCAAGGTAGTAGCCAATGTGGTTTCCACGGAAAAGCATCCTCACTATATTGGGCACAAACTCCTCATGGTACAGGTCCTGGATGCTTATGGCGCTCCCAAGGGCAAACCGCTTCTCGCTGTCGATGGCGTTCAGGCGGGAATCGGCGATACGGTCCTTGTAGTTGACGAAGGCGGTTCGGCCAGAAGCGTCGTGGGGGATGAGAAGGCGGTAACGATACGGACAGCGATCTGTGGGATCATCGATAGAATCGACATCGAGGGAAATACATGAGCGATGAAAATAAGGGCGAACCTGTGGACCTCGTCCGCAGTGTAGCTATCGGAGCGGACCACGGAGCTGTGGGTCAGAAGGAAATGCTGGCCAAATACCTTGAGCTTCTCGGATACCGCGTAGTAAACGTCGGCTGTTTCGGGACGGATAAAGTGGACTATCCCGATATCGCAGCGGCGGTATGCCGGAAAGTGGTCTCGGGCGATTGCGAGCGCGGTATCGTCCTCGATGGAGCGGGTATTGGATCCTGTATGGCCGCAAACAAAATCAGGGGTATCAGGGCGGCAATGTGTTATGACCTCAGAACTATCGTAAACAGCAGGGAACACAACAACGCGAACGTACTCAGTTTGGGCGGCCCGCTTCATGGACCGGACCAGCTCGCCGAGATGGTGAAGGTCTGGCTCGAGACACGTTTCGCGGGCGGACGCCATATGGTGCGCATAAACAAGATAATGGCGCTGGAGCGAGGAGGCTCTTCAAACTAATGGATCAGAACCAGATTATACAAAAGATCGTGGAGGAAGTTCTCGCCAGGATGGCGCCCCCAGCGGAAGCGCCAGCTTCCGGTACCGCGCGTCCAAACTCAGGATCATCGACCGCAAGTGGGTCAGCGACCATCGACACCGCTATCCTTCCGTCGGATTTGCCGAAGTACATCGATCATACACTCCTGAAGCCCGATGCGTCAGAGGAACAGATAGACGTGCTCTGCGACGAAGCGGCTGCACATCATTTTTACTCTGTGTGCGTAAATTCATCGTGGGTGGAGCATTGCGTGCACAGGCTGGGCGGCACAGGCGTAAAGACCTGCGCTGTTGTGGGTTTTCCCCTGGGCGCAATGGACAAGCGAGCGAAGAGTTTCGAGGCCCGTACCGCCGTCGCCAACGGTGCGGCCGAGATCGATATGGTGATAAATGTCGGTGCAATGAAGGCAAAAGACATCAAGACTGTACGCGAGGACATGCTCGCAGTGCGCAGGGCTTGCAGGACGGGAATCCTCCTCAAAGTCATCATCGAGACTTGTCTGCTGACCGATGAGGAAAAAGTGCTCGCTTGCCAGATAGCAAAGGATATCGGTGCCGATTTTGTGAAAACGTCGACCGGTTTCAGCAAGAGCGGAGCTACTGCGGCGGACGTCGCCCTCATGCGTAGGACTGTCGGTCCGAAAATGGGTGTAAAAGCCTCAGGCGGTGTAAAGAGTTACGAGGACGCAGTCCAGATGATTCGAGCTGGAGCCACGAGGCTTGGCACGAGCTCGGGTATACTCCTCATAAGCGGACAGAAGAGTACAGGTAATTATTGAGCTCAGTGGAATGGAGTCTTGGGCCCGTTGGAATCACCTGGAGCGTTTCGAGGATTCCGGCTGCAGGATCGATCGTGTCGTAAACTGCGGAGGCATCGCGATGGAAATCTCGCGCTCCAGCCAGACAGGAGCCCTCGGAAGCGCCATGGCTGCCGTCGTCGTCGCAGGCTCCGCGCACGGCGGCTACTCAGGTTTCCAGGAAGCCACGCGCAGGATGACGGGAGTAAGTGGAGTCAGATACATCCCCGACTCCACGCGCTTCGCAACCTACGATAGGCTCTCGCGCTGTATCACAGTCTCCACGACCCTTTTGGCAGGGAAGGCTCATCCGCCGATCTTTTCGCCTGCATGACGACCCTGCTAAAGAGGCGAGACCAGGTTCGGAGAATCTGGTCTCGCCTCCATCGGATCATCGGCAAGTTTTAAGAAGAAAAACCCTTCGAAAAAACCCTTTGGAGGCTCGTCGAAACTTTCGGGTCGCTCATGGACTTCCCCGGATCAGGATTCCCTGCGCAGGACAGTCACGCAGTTGGTCACCGCGCTTCCCCCTACGTTGAACGACACGCCCACTTCCGGGATGCCCTTCACGGGGGCGGCTCCGATGGGCTGGCCCATAAGCTGCTTGTACAGAAGCGCGTGCATCGAAACACCGGTCGCACCCACGGGGTGGCCTTTGGCCTTGAGACCGCCCGAAAGATTCACGGGGCATTCGTCGTCGCGGCCGAAGCGTCCCGCCGCGTAATCCTCTCCGGCGCGGCCATCGGCCGAGAGCCCGAGCGCTTCCGTGCTCAGAATCTGGTTGATCGTAAAGCAATCGTGCACTTCCGCCAGATCGACATCGCCTATCGCGATGCCCGCTTCGGCGAAAGCTTTCTTTACCGCGAATTTTCCGGCGAGAAGTTCGTACATATTGCGGCGCTCGGCGATGGCCATCCTTTCGGCAGCTTGGGCGAAACCGGCGATGCGAACCGCTTTCGGCCCGCGGCCAAGAATAGTGTCGTTGCGCGTGATCACGACCGCCGCGGAACCGTCCGATACGAGCGAACAATCGTGCAGGCGCAGCGGCTCGGCGATCATCGGGTTCTTGTCGGCGCTCAGATCGAGAACGGCGCGCGCAGTGATGAGTCCAAGCCTGTCGGAGGGGCCGCCTTTGCCGAAATGCGCCAGCGGGTTGTCCAATCCGTTGCGGTAGTCCAAAGCTGAGACCGCCGCCAGGAATTCGGCCAGCCGCTCCGCCGACAGACCGTATTTTGCGGCGTAGCCTTTCGCGTATTCGGCGAAAAGACCCGGAAAGGTCATGGCCAGAGCGCCTTCGCCGGGCCAGTATGAACAGGTCGCGAGCGCATGAGTGACGCCCTTCGTGTCGAGAAGGTTCATCTTTTCCACGCCCACCACGAGGGCTGTATCGATCCGTCCCGATTCGACCGCGTAAATCGCATCGTACAGGGCTACCGACCCGGAAGCGCAGGCATCTTCGCATCTCGTCATCGGCTTGTAGCGAAAGCCTTCAGGATCGATCTCGAGAGCCATGGCCGCGAGGTGTTCCTGATTGGCGAAAAGGCCGGGCGCACAACTGGCGACCCATACCGCATCGACATCCGGAGCTCCGATACCAGCGTCATCAAGCGCGCCGCGTCCCGCTTCGGCCAGCAGATCATAGATGCTTTTCAGATCGGTGACGGTTCCTGTTTCCCTGTCTTTCCTGACGAAATTCCCGAATTTCGAGTTGTACGCTCCGACGATGCTCGTGCGGCTCATTTCATTCCTCCATACATGCGGAATCGCGGATTTCCCCCGCTTTCCTATCGGTTTCCGGTTTCTTGCCGGATGTCGTCCCTCGCCCGATTTTCGAGGCAAAAGCGGCGATCATGCTTTTGAACAGGGCCGGATCTTCGACCATCGGCGAATGGCCGACCTGTTCGACGATTTCCAGCTCCGAATCCGGGAACGCGGCGGCCGTATCCCTTGCCATCTTTTCGCTGATGATATAATCCTTCCTGCCCCAGATGACGAGCACGGGCTTCTTGAATTCGGAGCAGGTTTCTTTCATGTCGAATCGGGACAGGGCTCGCGCGTTCCCTATCCATGCGGGAGCCGCCATCGCGACGGCGTCATCCACCAATGAGGCGAAAAAGACCGGATCGGCCAACGTAGGCACGGTCGCAGAGAGCGCCTTTTCCAGGAAAGACCTGTCTTTCCGCATCATTTCGATAAGGGGATTCCTTTCTTCGGGAGTGACGAGTCCGTACGGCGCGGAAGAATCCACCAGCACGAGACCGGTGATCAGCTCCGGCCTGCAGACGGCAAGCGCCTGCGCCACGGCTCCTCCCAGCGAATGCCCCACCAGAATCGGACCTTCCAATCCGGCCGCTTCGATGAAATCGGCCATATAATCGGCATACGCATGCAGGTCGACCTCACCCGGCATAGCCGCCGAACGGCCGAAATTCGGCATATCGACGGCAACGGTCCTGTAGCCGGGCATATCCATCACGCGCGAAAACCAGCGCGACGACCCGGTGTTTCCATGCACGAACAGGATCGGCGTTCCCGATCCCTCAGCCGCGAAAAACAGTGAAAGTCCTCCGGCGTCAATGAAGCTGCCTTCCATGTCGACCTCCCATCGCCGCTTTTGCGTTAGGCGACTCCCTGGAGAAATGCGCGGATTTCGGCCGTGCATTCCGCGGGTTTCTCGATCACGGCCGCATGCCCGGCGTCCCTGACAATTTTCATGACCGCTCCGGGAATGCCGTCGGCGATGATCCGCGAAAATCCTTCGTGCTTGAGAATATCCCTATCGCCCACCAGGACAAGCGTCGGGCATGCTATGGCGCCCAGACGGGACGTAAGGTCGATCCGCCCGAACGCATCGCAGAGTTCCGCGAAAGCCGCGAAATATTCGCGGGGAAGCGAGGCGACGGCGGCGCCCCTGCGCGCGAGCATTTCCTTGTTCTCGCCGATATACTTCGAAGAATAGGTCCATGGAACAATGCATTTGTAGAAGGTCCCGGGATCGGCGAGGGCGGCGGTCTTCCATGAATCCACGGCCGCTTCGAGCAAAGGATCCAGCTCGCTGACGCCGTCGACGAGCACCAGGGATGCGCAGCGCCCGGGATGCCGCAAGGCGAAAGCCATCGCCGCTTCCGAGCCGTAGGACGTGCCGACAAGATGGGCTTTTTCGATTTCCAGCGCGTCCATCAGCGCGGCGAGATCGTCGGCATGCATGTCGAATGAATACGGCCCTGCGGGCTTGTCGCTCATGAGTTGCCCGCGCATGTCGTGGCACAGGCAGCGCCGTTCCTTCGAGAAGGCTTCCACATAGGGTTTCCAATGGGCGACCGACATCGCAATGCCGTTCAGGAAGGCAACCGGAACGGGAGGAGCGGCATGCCTCCCGGAATCGGGCGCGGTCCGGACATCCGTCGATTCATAATAAATGCCCGCACCGTTCACCGTAATCTTCGGCATGGTCAGAGCCCCAGGTAGGACTTTATGATGTGCTCGTTGCTGGCCAGGGAGGCCGCGCTGCCCTGGATCACGATCGAACCGTTCTCGAGGACGACACCCCGGTCGATCGAGCGCAAGCTCTCCCTCACGTTCTGTTCCGTGACCAGAATGGATACGCTCTTCTTGAGACTCGCGAGCCGCTCGAAGACTTCCGCTACGATCGAGGGCTGCAGGCCGAGCGAAGGCTCGTCAAGGATGAGGAGCTTGGGGTTTGCCATGAGTGCGCGCCCTATGGCCACCTGGCGCTGCTGACCGCCCGACATCGTGCCCGCCAGCTGGCGATAGCGTTCCTTGAGTATCGGAAACAGCTCAAGAACAGTGTCCAGAAGACGCGGAATCTCGCCCTGCGCGCGAGGTATGTAGGCTGCGCCGAGTTCGAGGTTGTCCGCCACCGACATTCCCGGGAAAAGTTCGCGTTCCTGGGGGACAAGGGCGATGCCCGCACGGGCTATCTGGTGTGTGCCGAGGCCGACAATATTCTTTCCATCGAAGATGATGGAGCCCGAGCGAACTTTCACCATGCCCATGATCGCCGCGATGAGGGTGGTCTTGCCGGCGCCATTCGGGCCGAAAAGGCCGACCGATTCGGCGTCGACGGAAAGGGAAACGCCCCGGAGTACAGGAAGCTTCCCGTATCCGCATTCGAGGTTTTCGATGGTGAGCATCAGGCAGCCCCTCCCAGATAAGCTTCCACCACGCGGGGGTTCTTCGAAACTTCCGCGTAGGGACCTTCGGCGATCAATTCACCCGCTTCGAGAACGATAACCCTGTCGGTGAGTTCGCGAATGACACCCATAACGTGTTCGACCACTCCCACCGCGAGGTTCCTGTCCTTTGCCAACTGTTTGACCAGCGCGATCATCTCCTTCATTTCGTCGGAGTTCAGACCCGCCATGACCTCGTCGAGGAAGAGCACCTCGGGCATGTTCCCGAGCGCATGGGCAATTTCCATTTTCTTGGTTTCGAGCATCGATATCTGGGATACTTCGCGATGGAGACCGCCGAGGGCCAGGGATTCGCAGAGAGATTCGGACTCCCTTCGCGCCTCCTTCTGGCTCATCTTCTTGGAAAAAAGGAAGCCGAGCATCACATTCTCGAGCACGTCGAGGTTTTCGAGCGGATGGATCAGCTGGAAGGTCCTGGCGATGCCCATGCCCGCCCGAAGATGGGCGGGGGTTTTCGTGATGTCGCGACCGTTGAACGATATGGTCCCGCTCGTCGGGAGGTATATCCCCGAGACAAGGTTGATGAAGGTGGTCTTCCCGGCGCCGTTCGGGCCTATCACGCCGAGGATTTCTCCCCGCGAGAGGCTGAAGGAGACGTCGTTGACCGCGACGAGGCCGCCGAAGCGTTTGGTGAGGGATTTCGTCACGAGATTAGGCACGGGGTTGCTCCTTCGATGCGCCGGCCCTTGCCGCGGCATCGGTCGAAGCCTGCCCGGAATCGATCCTCGAAACCCTGCGGGCGCGCGCCTTGTTCCGCCAGAGCCCGTAAAGGCCCTGGGGCATGAGGAGGATGACCAGCACTATGATGAACCCATAGACGATGAGGTGGCCGTAGGGAATCTTGAGCTTGAGGAATTCGGAGGCTACACCGAGAAGAATGGCGCCGATTATCGGGCCTGAGGTGCTGTGGATGCCGCCGAGCAGGGCCATGGCGAGGGGAAGAAGAGTGTAATCGCCGCTGAAGGAATCGCTCGGAGACGCAACGCCGTAACCCTGGAGTTGGATTCCGCCTATGATGCCTTGAATGAAGGATGTAGCCACAAAGGCGATCATCATGTATTTGAAGATTCCGATTCCGCTCGACTTGGCGGCAAGCTCGTTGTTCCGTATCGCCGTCAGCGCGAAGCGGATTTTCGAGCGCTCGAACCACGCGGACATGCCGATGGCGATGAGGACGCCCGCGAGACTGAGCCAATAGAGAACCGCCGAGTTGTTCGAAATGATCCTCGGGATGATGACGCCTTCCGCGCCGCCCGTGAATTCGCCGCCGTTATGGAGGATAATCCTGAATATCTCGCCCAGGGCCAGGGTCGTGATGGAAAAATAGATCGCCCTGAGCCGCAGGATCACGAAACCGAGTAAAAAAGCGATAAAGCCCGCGATGATACCGGCGAAAAGGATCGACGCCAGCGGCGAAAATCCGGCGCGAAGCACCGAAAGGGCGGCGGCGTAGACGCCGATACCGTAGAATCCGGCGATACCGAAGGAGACTTGGCCGGAGCGCAGCAGCATGTCCCAGCTGACCGCGAGAGCCATGTAGGTGAAGACACTCCGCGCGAGGGACAGAGGATAGTCGCCTGCTATGGCGGGCAGGGCCTTCCCGGCAAGAGGCAGGAGTGCGGCCGCGGCGACGAAGACGAGTGGGACTGCCCACTTGGTGGGATTCTTCATGCCTTCCTCTCCCTGATCGAGCGCACCAGTATGGTCGCGATGATGATGACGAAGAATACGATGCTCGACCAGTTCCGGAGTTCGCGCACGCCGTTCATCGCACTCTCGGCGAGCCCGAGGGCAATGCTTCCCCAGAGTATCGCGGGGATATTGCCGACGCCTGCCATGGCCACGAGACAGAACGACTTCATTGTGTACGGTCCCCCGACACCGGGAAAGATCGCCTGCTTGGTGAGGAAGATCGATCCGACGGCGCCCACTAAAGCTATGGCGAGGGCGAACACGAAGGCATAGGTCTTGTCGACATCGATGCCTACGATTGCCGCGCCGCGGGGGTTCTGGCCGACCGCGAGGGCCGCCTTGCCCATGCGGGTCCTGGTAAGGAAAAGCCGGAGCCCCGCCGCGAGCACTATCGCCGCCGCGACGAACACGAAATCGTAGACACCGAAAGAGGTTTCGCCGATCGTCGCCGATGCGGATACGTAAGGCAGGGAAAGCTTCCAGGACTGGGAGGTGAACATGAGGTTCACTGTCTGACTGAGCGCGATACCCAGCCCGAACGTGAGGATAAGCTGGTTGATCTCGGGAGCCTTGAGCGCCCGCCGAATCGTGAGACGGTACACGAGAAAGCCGATTCCGCCCATGACTATCGCAACAGGCACGAGGGAAACCCACGGATCGAGGCCGAGGAGCCTCGCCGCAAAATAGGTCAGATACGCGGCTATCATCATGAATTCGCCGTGGGCGAGATTCACGATGTGGACGATTCCCAGCACGAGAGCCATGGGAATGGCGACAGCTGCGTAAAGTCCCGCGCGCTGCATTCCGTAAACGAGCACGGTAGGCTTCCAAAACAAGATGGCGACCACCACGGCGAGCCCCAGGGCCGTCCACAGGATCGCGGACCGTTTCACGATCATCGCTGGCTTCCTTTTTGATCAAAACTCTGAAAAAGCGCTCGGTACAATTCGCCACGGAAGGCACCCCTAAAGACACCGTTCTCCAGTGTCCTTAAGGGTGCCTTCCGTGGCGTTTTTACGCCAAGAAGCTTCTTCCTACTTTTTCCATGCCGGGAAGGGGAACACAAGGGGAGCGGACTGTGCCTCGAAAGGCCATATCACTTCCTGGTTTCCTTTCTGCCACTGGAGAATCTTCTGGTTGCGGATGCCCTGGTGCTTGATGATGTTCGACGGGCTGAAGGTGACGGTCTGCCCCAGAGGCGACACATACTTGGTCTGCTCGAGGGCGGCGATGAGCTTGGCTTTGTCGGTGCCACCCGCTTTTTTGATGCCGTCGGCGATGATATACACCGCGGAATAGGAAAGAGCGGCGAAGTAGGAGGTCGGCGGAGTGCCGATGGCCTTCACGTAGCCGTCATAGAACTTCTTGCTGACGGGGCTGATCTTGTTGATGGAAGGAGCCCACATGCCGTAGAGCATGACGTTCTCCGCGAGGGGGGAAGCGCCCATGTCGGCAGGCCAGGCGGGGGGAGCGCCGAGGTAGATGAGGGGTGCGAACTTCATCGCCTTGGACTGCTCGAGAAGAGGAAGCGCGTCCTGCGCATATCCGGCCCAGAGGAAGAGATCGGGGCGGAAGTCCTTGGCCGCCTCGAGAACGCCGGAATAGTCGGAGCCGCCGAGGAGGGCGCTCTTGAAAGAGGCGCCGTCGAAGGTGTAGCGATCGCCGAAAAGAGCCTTGGAAGACGTAAAGGAACTCGCTCCGAAGGCACCTTCCTCATACGCGAGGAAAATGCGCTGGATCTTCACGTTCGTATACTTCTTCTGGATCTCGTCCCAACCCTGCGCATAGCTCGCGCCCTGGTCGTAATCCCAAGGATGGAGGTGGAAATAGAAATCCGACTCGGGGCTCGGTCCGAGTCCCTTCTCTACCGTGGTGCTCGCAGCGGCGCCGGTGGCGACGGTGACGATGCCGTATTTCTTCAGGGTGGGGATCTGGGCAAGCTGGACCGCCGAGGAGATACCGCCGAGGAGAACGTCGACTTTGTCCACGGTGACGAGCTTTTCGATGGCCGCCACGCCTTTGTCGCCCTTGCCCTCGTCGTCGACGACGATGAGCTGCAGTTTCTTCCCGAGCACGCCGCCGGCGGCGTTGATCTCGTCGACGGCTATCTGGGCCGCCTTGGCGCATTCCGCGCCGCTTACGTCCGCAAGCATCCAGTTGGCACCGAGCTTGATGACGTTCTGACCGAATGCCGATCCCGCGACGAATGCGAGGATGGCGAGGGCCACTAGGATCTTCTTCATTCCTGCCTCCTGAGAGCGGCCTATCCGCTCCGACTGTTTCAACAAACGGTCCCGGCTATTGGCCGGTCCGCGCTAGAACCGATTTCCCGGACTTTCTCCGCCGGTGCTCCGGCATGACTGCATGCACCACGAAGTCAGACCACACCTACAGAACCAGGCCTCCGTCGACACGGAGTACCTGACCGGTTATGAATTCCGCTTCGTCGCTGCAGAGGAAAAGCACCGCATTGGCGATATCGATAGGATTGGCGAGCCTTCCCAGCGGCGTTTTCGCGATGATGGGTTCGAGAACCTTCTCGGGCACGGTCTCGATCATCGGTGTACGCGTATAGCCCGGCGACACCGAATTGGCGCGCACTTTGGCGCCCTTGCGCGCAAATTCCTTGGCCCAGCCTTTGGTCATGGCCACGACGCCGCCCTTGGTGGCGGCATAATTCGACTGGCCGATGTTACCATCGAGTCCCACAATCGAAGAAATGGAAACGATCGCTCCGGCCCCCGAAGCCATCATGACCGGAGCCACCGCTCTGGTCATCTTGAATACACCGGTGAGGTTGACGGCAATGACCGCCGCCCAGTCGTCGTCCGACATTTTCTGGATAAGCCCGTCGCGGGTTATGCCGGCATTGTTGACCAGAGCGTCGATATGGCCGAATTCAGCCTGGACTTTTTCCACGAATGCAGCGATGCCCGCCGTATCGGTTACATTGACCACGACGCCGCGCACATTCTTGCGCCCGGCCTCGAGCTCGGAGAACGCGGAATCGTTCACATCGATCGCGAATACCATTTCGGCGCCCTCGCCCGCAAAGCGGTCGACGATCGTACGTCCGATACCGCGCGCACCGCCCGTGACGACGCATACTTTACCTTTCATTCTGTCCATTTCGCCCCTCCCCAAAAATGCCGCATCAAAGCTCAGTCGCGCCGCTGGAGCCGTGATCCGGCCCCCAGCGTACGACACTGGAAGCCCACACGAAGCCAAGACCGGCGCCCACCAATACGATGCGCGATCCGTCCTTTATCTTTCCCGCGGCGAGACCGAGCTTGATCGAAAGCAGCTGATCGTTCTGGCCGATGTGTCCGTATTCGTCGAGATAGGTCGACTGATCTTCCGTCAGTCCGAGTTCCTTCAGCGCGGCGAGATGCGCGCTCTTCTTGAAATGCAGGATCGCGAGATAGTCGATCTCATTTTCCGCATAACCGGATTTGCGCATCGCTTCGCGGATGACCGCATAGAAATTGGGCATTGTCACTTCGCCCAGCTTGGCCTTGAACGCCGCTTCGTCGGGCACCCGGAAATAGGGCGCGGCGGCGTCCGCTGCGGTGGGAGGCCAGGCTTTGGAGCCCAACACCGGCACAACGCACATTTCGGAAAGGGATCCGTCGCCCCTGAAAGCGGAAGCCAGGACCGTATTCCGGCCGAGGTTTTTCTTCAGCACGCATGCCGAACCACCCGAACCGATATCCATCATGAATCGGGTGGGAGGATACGAAAGCTCGATCAGATCGTTGTTTCTGTAGCCGGAGACCAGGAGCACGGTATCGAGGTCATCCCTGGCGAGCATCAGAGACTTGGCGACGTCGAGCGCGGCCATCATGGAACCGCACATGGCTTCCATGTCGAAACTCCAGGCTCTGGTCGCTCCCAGGCGGTTGGCCACATTGAGGCCTGCGAGCCAGCAGGGGTAATCCTTATGCTGGGCGCCGCACCATATGACGAGATCGATATCGGCCGCAGGCAGGTTTGCGTCCGAAAGCGCGGCAAGAGCCGCTTTGTATCCCATATCGGCCGTACTGTCGTCGGGCCCCGCCACGGGCTTGGTCTTCACGCCAAATTTGAGGGCGATGACTTCTTCGGGTACGCCCGTCGTCTCGGAGAGATCGGCGGCAGTCATTCGCGCCGGGGGTAGATAGATACCGATGCCGGCGATACCGACCTTCATCGTTGCCTCCGTGACAAGTGAATCGACTCTCATTTCACATATACCCGGCTTTTCGGATTCGTCAAGTGAAAAAATGCGATCATGGAGACAAATTTCAACAGTTGTTGCGTATTCGTTTCAATTTATAAAACGCATTGGTAAGGTTCCGCTGTCCTGGAGAGACCATTTCCACAATTCTGCTTGCGTTGTTGGCGAACCGGGACTATACTCGCAATAAATACTGAATCAGCTCTCACGGAGAATATTGACCGAAAACCGGATGAGGCGAACAATGGCGGAGTTTCATGCGTAAGGACTGCGACGATACCGGAAAAGCCGCCATCTCTTGCGGCAGCGGGGAAAAGATACGGAAAGCGGCCGTCCAGCTCTTCGCGGAAAAATGGTACGGCACCGTTTCCGTCGCCGAAATATGCAGGCGGGCCGGCCTCTCCAACGGATGCTTCTACAGATATTACCGTACCAAAGAAGAATTGTTCCGCGCTTTGCTGGAGGACGTCAACGACCGCATAGCCACCGCCCTGGATGGCGTGACGGGCGACACTGTCATCGACCGCCTCAGATCCTTCGCCTCGATCGTGTTCCATTTCTCGCAGGATAACCACGACCTCGTGCGCGTGTTCCGCGAAGGCCAATACCGCTTTTTCGAATACGAGCACCGACTGAAGGCGATATACATCGCAGCGCTCGAAAAGGCATTGGGCGACCGGATAGATCTCGCCGATTATATTTTCGCGCTGGGAGGACTTCGATTCACGGCAGTCCGCGCAGCCTTCCATGACATTCCCATCCGCCTGGACGCGCTCCAGGGCATCCTTGAAAACGGCCTTTTCCCCGATATGGAAGCCGATCCCGAAAAAGTATATTCGGGCACGATAAAGCCCCTCCCCTTCGAAGTCGCTCCGGATGCGCGAGAGCGGCTCATGCTCGAAGGGAAAAAACTTTTCGGAAAACGCGGATTCTTCGAAACCAATATCCATGAGATAACCGATGCCGCCGAACTCTCGGTGGGCGCGTTTTACACGTATTTCGAAAGCAAGGAATCCTTCTATGCCGAGCTGATACACCGCGTCGGCAGCGAAGTGCGGCACTTCATCTCGCTCAATCTCGGTCCGGGCCTCAACAGGTACGAAACGGAACTGCGGGGCCTCTGGCTCTTCATCGTGTATCTTTCCCTCGATCCGCATTGCTACAACATCGTGCGGGAAGCCGAATTTGTTTTGCCCGAAAACGTAAAATCGTATTACGGCGCCTTCGTCCAAGGCTATCGCAAACATGCGGAAGGATCGGGCGGCATCGATGAAACCACATCGATCGAGTTTCTTCTCGGAGTCGCGCATTATTTCGGACTCGAAGTCGTTTTCGACGAATCGCCGGGCAATGCGAGGGCGCTTATCCAAGAGATCGGCGCTTTCCTTCGCGGCGGACTCTCCGCACGACTCTCGAAATAGGAGGGAACCGGAATGGCCACCGCCAGAATCGCAGGCACGGGAATCTATGCTCCCGGAGCTTCCATCGACAACGCGACGCTCAAGCGATTGACCGGCGTCGAATTCGACTCGGAAAAACACGAGGCGAAAATCGGAATCAAGTCGAGGCATATCGCCCGCCTTTCGGGGCTTCCGGAAAGCAGCGCCGACTTCGCGGAAAAAGCCGCCCGCGCCGCTCTCGCCGACGCCGGCATCGACGCCGCCGAAGTGGGGCTTTTCATAGTCGCGACCGATACGCCCGAGTACATATCTCCCGCGACGGGCATACTCCTGCAGGGCAGGCTCCAGGGCGGAGAAAGCGAAGCCCGCGCATTCGATGTGGGTTCATCATGCGCCAGTTTCGTCGTCGCCTTGGACGCCGCGGCGCGCATGATCGCGACCGATGCGAGCCTCCGCTGCGCTCTCGTGGTCGGTGTCTACAACATGCCCGCCTACGTGCGCGACGGCGATGCGTTCGGCTGGTCCATTTTCGCCGATGGAGCGGGGGCCGTCGTTCTGGTCCGCGACGAAACCGGCGCACAGGGATATGTCGAAGGCGCATTCCGCGCGGACGGGACGCAGTGGAATTTCGTCGGCGTATATGCGGGCGGCACCAGGAAGCCGGTCACGAAAGCGCTCCTGGACTCGGGCGAATACGGCCTGGAAAACCTTCAGCGCCTTCCGGGCGACCGCAACGTCAAGCTCTGGCCTCCTCTCGTGAGGCGCATGCTCGAAAAGGCCGGCGTCGGACAGGGCGAAGTCGCGCATTATTTCTTCACACAGATAAACCAGTCGGTAATCCGCCAGGTGATGGAAATCCTGGGAGAGCCGATGGAGAAAACGACCATGGTCATGGATCGTTTCGGGTATACGGGTTCGGCGTGCGTGCCGATGGCGCTGCACGTCGCCCGCACCGAAGGGCGTGTCAAAAAGGGAGACCTGATCGTCCTGGTGGCTTCGGGAGCGGGCTTCTCGGTCGGCGCGAATCTCATAAGGCTCTAGGCGAGAGGAGTGGAAATGAACTGGCTCGATACCTATAAAAGCAAGCTGATATCGATCGACGACGCGGTGGACAGGATCGGAACCGGCGACGACATAATTGTCGCGATGTGCGCTTCGGAACCACAGGGTTGCATGTCGAACTTCCACAAAGCCGCGGGGCGGGTGGAAGACGTGCGTGTATTTTCATGCCTTACCCTGAAGCCCTACGACTTTTACATGAAGCCGGAAATGAAGGGCCATTTCGAGCTGGCGAGCTGGTTCCACGCACCCGGCTCCCGCGCCGCGATCAAGGCCGGCTCGGGCACCGTGACATTTGTGCCGAACATGCTGCACCGCGCCGCCAGCGACCGCATCCATGCGCGCCGGCCGGATATGTTCTTCGGCACCTGCACTCCTCCCGACAGCCATGGTTTCGTATCGCTGTCGCTGGGACTTACCTACGAAAAGGATGTCCTCGAAGTGGCGAAAACAGTCGTGCTGGAAATCAATCCGCGGCTGCCGCGCACCTTCGGCGACACGCAGGTCCATGTGTCGCAGGTCGACTATTTCGTCGAATACGATCAGGAAGTCCCCGCCCTGCCCGAACCAAAACCCAACGAAACCGATATGGCCATCGGAGCGCACATCGCGGAACTCGTGGAAGACGGATCGACGATCCAGCTCGGCATCGGCGGCATACCGAACGCGGCGGCCCTGGCGCTGCGGGACAAGAAAAATCTCGGCGTGCACACCGAAATGCTCGTCGATTCCGTGATGGAGCTTTACGAAATGGGCGTGATCACGAATCACGCCAAAGCGCTGCGGAAGGGGAAATTCGTAACCACATTCGCGATGGGTTCGCGTAAATTCTACGACTGGCTGGACGACAATGTGGCGGTGGAATTCCAGCGCGGACGTTGGGTTAACGATCCTTCCGTAGTCGCGCAGAACTCCAGAATGGTTTCGATAAATACCTGTCTGACGGTGGATCTCACGGGCCAGGTGGCGAGCGAAAGCCTCGGTACGACGCAGTATTCGGGCACGGGCGGACAGTCGGACACGGCTTCCGGCGCGGTCGAGGGCTTCGACGGAAAAGGCAAGAGCATCATCGCCTGCTACGGCACCGCCAAGAATGGCACCATTTCGACCATCGTTCCCACTCTGCCGGAAGGCACTGCGGTGACACTGCACCGCAGTTTCACCGATTATGTCGTCACCGAGTACGGCATCGCGAATCTGCGCGGGCGGACCGTGCGCGAAAGGGCGCGAATGCTCATCGACATTGCGGCCCCGCAGTTCCGCGAAGAACTCACGACGAAGGCTAAAGCGCTCAATTATCTTTGACCGTATCCGGTGCAGGGTTGCCGGTTCATACCGGCAACCCTGCACGAAAGCGCGAAAACCGGCATAAATCCCGATTCTAGCGACGCCGGACGACAATATCTCCCGAAATCGTCTGCAGAACGAGAACGCCGCGGCCGGAGCCCAGCCGTACCTCGCCGGAATGCACAGGTTTGCCGTCGAAACTGATGTCGCCCGAAACCGTCGAAACCTTTAGCCGCAGATCGGCGTCTTCGGGCAGGACGACCTCGATGTCGCCCGAAACCGAAACGATGCGGCCGCCGGAATCGCCGTCCTCGATCGAGACATTGATCGAACCCGACATGGTTTCCGCATGCACTTCCTCTTCCGCCCCGTCGATCTCGATATCGCCCGACAGAGTCTTGGCGCGCTGGCGACCGCTGCAGCCGCTGGTTTCGATACCGCCGGACGCGCTCGTAAGTTCGAGTTCGCCGTCGAAATCGGAGACCGACATGTCGCCGGAAGCCGTACTGACGATCAAGCGCCCGAGATCGGAGGGAACGCCGAGGCGCATAGAGTCCGGGGGATCCTCGGCCGGATCCTCGTTGAC
>JBDKUJ010000343.1:0-2549 GCA_039679665.1 Rectinema sp.
CGTCAATACGGCAAAAATATCGTGCAGGCCACCCTCGCCTACGGCAAAATCCATTATGGATACGATTCTTCGACTCTGCTCGGATATCTGGTGGAAGGAAAGAAATTCGAATGGACCAAGCCTGAGGACGCAGCGGCGGCGGCCACACCAATAACGGCGGAGCCTGCAACCGCCATCACTGGTTCTGCAGGCGCGGCCGAACCCGCGCCTGCGCCCGCCGTGCCGGCGGTGGAAAGCGCGCAACCGGTCGGCGGACGCAATATAGACTGAATCCGGCCGGTATTTATTTTCTCGAAGCTTTGTAGAGCCTGTCGTTGACCGCGACGCCCAGGCCTTCGGCCGGTATTTTTTCCGCCCAGATCTGCGTGCGGCCTTCTGCGTCGAGGCGATGCAGAATCGAAAACAGCCTCGCCGCGGCTTCGCGCGCGTCGCCCCGCTCCGACAGACACTCCACCGCCCCAAAAAGCCCGCATTCGCGGAGCGCGTCGCCGCGCGCTCGGTCGAAAGCGAGCGCAATCGACGACACAGGGTCGATCAGACCCGGTTTCGCCGCGGCCGGAAGACTCCCGTATTCGAACAGATAGAGCGCCGCATGCGGCGCATAGTGGCTTTCGAGCTGGCCGGGGCTCGTGGGCGTCGCGACCTTTCTGTCGAAAAGATCGACGTCCCCGATGACGCGCCTGATCGAATCCAGCGCCATGCCCCCCGGCCGGAGGACGCGCGGCGGATCGACGCATGCGTCCAGCACCGTGGATTCGACGCCGACTTCGCAAGGCCCGCCATCCACGATGAAATCGATCCTGTCGCCCAGCATCGACGCCACATGCTCCGCGGTCGTCGGCGACAGATAGCCGAAAGGATTGGCGCTGGGAGCCGCCACAACGGTTCCCGAAAGCTCGATCACGCGACGCGCGACCGGATGCGAAGGGAAGCGCAGGGCGACCGTCTCCAGACCCGATGTCACGATATCCGGCACTTCGGATCTTTTGGGCAGGATGAGTGTGAGCGGGCCGGGCCACAGAGCGTCCATGAGCGCCCTGGCTTTGGCCGGAATGCTCGCCGCGACGCGCTCCGCGTCCCCGATCCTGGCTATGTGCACGATGAGAGGATCGAAATTGGGCCGGCGCTTGGCCTCGAAAATGCGCGCGACCGCAATCGGATCGAACGCGTCGGCGCCGAGGCCGTAGACGGTTTCAGTGGGTATGGCTACGAGCAGACCCCTGGCGATGGCATCGCCGGCGATGGCGAGATCTTTTTCTGTCGTTCCGAGTAGGCGCATTTCGAGCCGAATGGTATGCCCTTGCGGGCCACAGAGACAAGCGGTGCGCGCCCGGGGGTCAGACCCTGGCATGCACCCATTTGCCGCTTGCGAAACGCACCCGTATCAGGAAAAACCGGACAGTCTGGTCAAGGAAAAGGGCGAGCCATGCGCCGATGAGACCAAGCCCCAGCACCGATACGCCCAAATACGACAATAGCGGTCTGACGATGAGTATGCCCGCCGCCAGGGATATTGCGGGATAGAGCGAATCGCCCGCGCCGCGAAGCGCGCCCGCGTAAATCTGGAACGAGGACTGGAAAGGCTGCACGCAGGCGGCGAAAATCATGACCTTCGCTCCCAGGGCGATGATTTCGGGATCGACGGTGAAAAGGCCCATCAACTGGTAGCGGAACACAA
Source organism: Rectinema sp. (assembly GCA_039679665.1). Classification (GTDB taxonomy): domain Bacteria; phylum Spirochaetota; class Spirochaetia; order Treponematales; family Rectinemataceae; genus JBDKUJ01. Next base: position 1,679 of record JBDKUJ010000343.1, read on the forward strand.
GCATCAGCACACCCATGGAGGTCGAAATGAGCGATCCGATCTTCCGGCACGCTGCGGACGAGGTTATGGCGGACTCCGGTTCGCCCCTGCCGAGCGCCTGCCCCGTGAGGCTGGTGGCCGCGATGCCGAAAGCCTGTCCGTTCACGAATGAAAGATTGAGAACCGACAGCACGATCTGGTGCGCGGCGAACACGGCGGTGCCCAGCGAAGTGACGGTGACCGTGAACATGAGAAGGCCCACACGCAGGGCGAATTGCTCGGCGGCGGAGGGAAAGCCTATTCTGATGATGCGTTTCAGCATCGGAAAATTGGGCCGCAGGGTATCGGCGCGGAAACGCAGCCGTATGAAATTCGACGCCCTGTTCGACGCCCTTCCCGGGTCGCTCTTGGCCCTGCCGCCGAATGCGGTATAAAGCGCCATCGCGCAGGCCGCGCAGTTTCCGATGACCGTGGCGATCGCGGCTCCGCGAACTTCGAGCCGGGGAAAGCCGAATTTTCCGTAGATCAGAAGATAGTTGAAGATGATATTCACGACGTTCGCCGTGATGTTGTAGCGCATCGAAATCCTGGTCTCGCCGACCCCGCGCAGGAGGGCGGTTATGGCGAGGGGAATCGCGGTCGGTACGAAACCGATCATCAGAATCCTGAAATACGCCGTAGCCGCCTCGACGGTGTCCGGCTGCGCACCCATGAAAAGAACCATCTCGCGGGCGAACAGAATGCCGGGAACGGTCAGGAGCGCAGCCATGCCTGTCGTCAGAAGTACCGCCTGGGCGGTGACTATTTCCGCTTCCGCATTGTTTCCCTGGCCCTTGAATCTGGCTACCAGGGCTGTCGCGCCCACGTTGAGCGCGATAAACACCGCCAGCAT
>JBDKUJ010000344.1:0-2310 GCA_039679665.1 Rectinema sp.
GGCCCTGACCCAGGAGTGCGTCGTCCGGATGGCCGTGCTCGGCGCGCAGCGCGTCATCGATCTGATGAACGGCTTCGAGCCCGGAAACGTGGCCAACCCGCAAGTCCTGGCGACCGAACGCTGGAAAGGATTGAAGAAAAAGGCGTGATCCGCCAGCGGATCTATCCCTGAAGCTCAAGGTCCCACAAAAAACAGGCCCGGGAAATTCCCGGGCCTGTTTTCTTTTTACTTACCTGAGGCTTTTTCAAAAGTAACCGACTTTTGAAATTGGCTCACCTGGCAAGGGTTGGCTATTTTTCGCCCGGCTTGTGGTACAGGAAGCAAGCCACATGATGGCCTTCGTCCGTCGTGTTGAGCTTCGGCTTATTGGACAGACAGACATCCATGTGCTTCGGACAGCGATCGTAAAAGGAGCAACCGGGGCGCTGGCGATCGGGCGAAGGCACGTCGCCTGTAAGAATGATGCGCTGCCGCTTGGCCTCGATCTTGGGATCGGGGATGGGCGCGGCGGAAAGCAGTGCTTCTGTATAAGGGTGCAGCGGTTTCTTGTACAGATCCGCCGAACCTGAAATCTCCACGATCTCGCCCAGATACATGACCGCGACGCGCGTGGAAATATACTGGATCACCGCCAGATCATGGGCGATAAACAGATACGTGAGTCCGAACTCGTCCTGCAGATCCTTGAACAGGTTGAGAATCTGGGCCTGGATCGACACGTCGAGGGCCGAAACCGCCTCGTCGCAGAGTACGAGCTCGGGCTTCAGCGCCAGAGCGCGCGCAATACCGATTCGCTGGCGCTGGCCGCCCGAGAATTCGTGCGGATAGCGGTTCCTGAAGAAGCGGGAAAGGCCGACGCGCTCCATGAGAGCTTCGACGCGCTCGTTGCGCTCCGCGGCATCCATCTTCAAGAGACCGCGCTTCTGGTAGATGCGCAGAGGCTCGGCGATGATGTCGCCCGAAGTCATGCGGGGGTTGAGCGAAGCGTAGGGGTCCTGGAACACCATCTGCATGTTCTGTCGCATGCCAATGAGTTCGTCCGGATTGAGCTTGGTAAGATCCTTGCCCTTGAGGAGGACCTCCCCTGCCGTCGGCTTGTACAGCTGCGCGATGGCGCGGGCGGTCGTCGACTTTCCGCAGCCGGATTCGCCGACGAGACCCAGAGTCTCGCCCTTTTTGATCTGGAAGTTGACGTCGTCGACGGCGTAGATGTAGCCCTTTTTCGCGAAGAGCCCGCCGCCCACGGGGAAATGCATCTTCAGACCGCGGACATCGAGAAGAACTTCATGTTCGGCCATCTTACTTCTCCTCCGCGGCGCGGCCATCTTCTTCCGCATAAAGCCAGCAGGCGACTTTCCGGCCATTGCCGAAATCCGTGATCTTGGGGTATTTGCGCTTGCACACGTCTTTCGCCTTTTCGCAGCGGGGATAGAAGGGACAGCAGTCGGGCAGGTCGATCACGTTGGGCGGCTGCCCGGGAATCGAATAGAGACGATCCGCGCTCTTCCTGTCCAGGCGGGGCACGGAACGGATCAGGCCCTGCGTGTAGGGATGCTTCGGGTCTTCGAAAAGATCGCCGGTGGGACCGCGTTCGACGACCCTGCCTGCGTACATGACGCAGAGCGTGTCGCACATGCCCGCGACGACGCCCAGGGAGTGCGTGATCAGGATGACCGCAGTGCCGAGGCGCTTGGTGAGGTCCTGTATCAGTTCGAGGATCTGGGCCTGGATGGTCACGTCGAGGGCGCTCGTCGGCTCGTCGGCGATCAGTATCTCCGGGTTGCAGGACAAGCCCATCGCGATCATGACGCGCTGGCGCATACCGCCCGAGAACTGGTGCGGATACTGCTCGATGCGCTTCTCCGGCGCGGGGATACCCGCGAGTTTGAGCATATCGATGGCCTTCGCCTTGGCTTCGGCCTTGCTCAAATCCTGGTGCAGGATGATCGTTTCCTCCATCTGCGTCGAAACGCGCAGAAAAGGATTGAGGCAGGTCATCGGGTCCTGGAAAATCATGGCAATCTTGTTGCCGCGGATTTTCTGCAGCTCGGAGAGCGGCATTCTGACCAGATCCTTCCCCTGGAACAGCACTTCGCCGCCCACGATCTTGCCGGGGGGCGATGGGATCATGTTGATTATCGAAAGGTTGGTGACGCTCTTGCCCGAACCGGACTCACCCACTATGCCCAGGGTTTCGCCCTTGCGGAGATCGAAGCTCACCCCGTCGACTGCCTTTACGACACCTTCATCGACGGTGAAAAAAGTTTTCAGGTCTTTGACCTGCAGAATGACTTCGTCGGTCATGCGGGG